>JAAEQP010001228.1 GCA_024231375.1 bacterium
CCTCGGACTCGTCCATGGCCTCATGATTGTTCTGGAAAGGAACGTAGTCGACGTTGTCGATGTAGGGATTGAAATCCTCGTAGCCCAAACGCATGCCCATGATGATGAAATCGAACTCCACGTCGCTTTGCCCGCCCATCAACTCCTTGACCACGATCCTCTCATTGCCGCGCTCGACCAGCATCAGCCCGTTGCATTCGCCCACCGGCGTCACCGTCACCGTCACCGGGTGTTCCGGGCTGGTCACCTTACGGAAATGATCCGGCAACGCGACCTCGGCGAAACCGTCCGTGAGCCGAGCCGTGCCCCGCCAATAGGTCCCGTTCTCGCCGCCCTCCAGGGTCGCGTAGACGATGGCCTTGGTCGGGTCGTCGGGGTCGGGGTTGACCCAACTCTTGGTGCCGGAGGAGACGTATAATCCATACGCCGATCCACCGCCGGCCGCGCTGGCAGTGCCGTATAGAGCATAAACGGGGCCGGTGCTGGTGGAGTTGCTGGCGCTGCCATAGACTCCATATGCGCTGCTGGTCCCGTAACCATAGGCGGTAGTTCTCACGCCGTAGGAACTACTTTGAGAACGTGAATAAAACCTGCCTCCATACCTGGAACTGGTTTCGTCCGAGGCCCCTGAATTGGCATAGACGCCGTACGCCAGGGAACCCATGTACGCGAAGTGGTCGTCGGGGTCCGACAGATAGGCGCCGCGCACTCCATAGTTGCTAGCCAATCCATAGACTCCGTACTCCAGTCCAGTTCCCAGGTTGCCGGCGACGAAGTACCCGCCGTAAACGGGGCCGGTACTGTAATTATAGGCATACCCACTGACGCCGGCCGTGACGTCGGACCCGTATCCGTTCGCTCTGGCCAATACTCCCTTGGCCTCTGCCGTGGTGGTGGCGTTGAACTCGCCTCCGATTTTGATGAGGCTGGAGGAGGAAGTGCCCGCGGTCGCGAAGACTCCGTACTCTTCGCCGCCCAAGTAAGCGAACTGGTTGACGGGGTCACCGGACCAGCCGCCCCATACTCCTCGCACGTCGCCGACGAAGTAGCCGCCGTAGGATGGCGCCGTGCTCGAATTCATGATGATTCCATAAGAAGAATTCGGGGTCGTCCCCAGGCCGATGCCGAGGTCCACTGTTACGTAGTCGTCGAAGTAGGCGTTCCCGTCGACTTCCAACTGGTCTTCCACGTACAGGTCGCCGTCTCCTCCAATGTAAGACCAGGTACCGGAATTTC
>JAAEQP010001229.1 GCA_024231375.1 bacterium
CCGGTCTCGGGCACCCTCGAACGCATTGCGCTTGAGGAAGGCGACCGCATCACCAAAGGCGATGTCGTGGCCCAGGTGGAACTGTTTACCCTTGAGCAGCAAATTAAGGGTATGGAAGCCCTCATCGAACAAGCCCGCACCCAGATCACCGGCGTGGATGTGGCCAAACCCAAATCGGAAGACCTCGACGGCGCGGAGGTCCGGGTCCGCCAGATGCGCGACAACCTGTCCATTGCCCAGAAGGAACGGGCCATTGTGGACATCAACTACGCCGAAGCCGAACGCGAGTTCAACCGGGTCAAGGCCTTGTTCGACGAAGGCGCCGTGAGCCAGTCCAGCTTCGACGAAGCCCAGCGTTTGTACAAGAGTCTCGGGCAGGGTCGCGAACAAGCTCGATTGGCCGAGGACGCGGCGCGCAAGGCCCTCCAAGCCGCCGAATTATCCTCCAAACGCATCCACGGCTCCGTCGACGACAACGAATACATGCGCGATGCCTTCGAGGCGGAAATCGAGAATCTTGAAGCTCAACTCGGCATTCTCAAGAACGACCTCGAAAAATCGCGCGTGCGCGCGCCCGTGGACAGCATCCTGCTCGAAAAGTACATCGACGACCGGCGCGTCCTGATGGCCGGCACGCCCGTCATGAAGCTGGGCGACGTCAACACCATCGAGATCGAGAGCGACGTGTTGTCCGAAGAAGTCGGCCGCATCAACGTGGGCGACGCCGTCGAGCTTTCGGGCAAAGCCGTTCAGGGCGCGACCGTCATGGGCCAGGTCAAACGCATCTACCCATCGGGCTTCATGAAGATTTCCGCCCTCGGCGTCGAGCAACAGCGCGTGAAAGTCATCATCGCCTTCGACAACTCGGACTTGGAGTTGCGC
>JAAEQP010001230.1 GCA_024231375.1 bacterium
GGTGCTGCCGTTCGCGCTCCTGGCCGATGCCATCGACTACGACGAGCAACTCACAGGACAGCGGCGGGAGGCCATCTTCTTCGGGTTGCAGGGCGTTGTTCAGAAGCTGATGATCGGTATTTCCGCACTGACCTTCGGCTTCATCGTGTATGAGGGAGACGTCGTGACGGTCACGGGGCTACGCACGGTGGCCGCGGCAGCCGCCGTCAGCGCTGTGATCGCGTTCGCCATCTTCTTGACCTATCCCTTGCGGGAGCGGGACGGAAAGGTTGTGCTCAAGAACGCCGCATAGGCACGGAACATGAACCGGGATTACGACTACTACCGCGAGGCGCTCAAGGGATACGCGCTGCCGTGCGCGTTGGTCGATCTCGACGTGCTGGACGATCACGCCGACTCGGTCGCCGCCATGGCCGATGGCAAGTCCATACGCGTCGATTCGCGGTTCCTCCGGTGCGCACCGCTGCTGGAGCGCCTCATGAGTCGGCGCCCCGAGTTCGGCGGCGTCGTGGTGTCCTCGGCAGCCGAAGCGGTATTCCTGTCCCTTCGCGGATTCGACGACCTTCTCATCGCTCGACCCGTATGGGGCGAAGCCGACACCTCCGGCATCATGGACGTCCTCCATCTCGGAAAGAAGGTGGTATGCGCGGTGGACTGCCTTGCCCATTCCGAGCACCTCAACACCGTCGGGCAGGACTTCAACACCGTCGTCTCCGTTGCCATGGAAGTCGATGTCTGTCCGAGGTATGCCGCCTTCCTCACAAGCGGCCTTCGGTCCGGCGTGTCGATGCCGCGCCAAGCCGCCGAATTGGCCGCTACCATCGCCGAAGCACCGTTCCTGCGTCTTGCCGGCATCGTGGGCCACGTTCCGGTGACGGCGGCGGGGGACTCGTGGCTGAAGCGTGTGCCGTTGCGAGGCCTCATCTGCGCCGCTCTAATGCGTCGTGCCCGGGCCACGGCCACGGCACGTCGCAAGTCCTTCGTGGAGGCTGTCGCAGCCGGTACCCGAGAGTTGGACTTCGTCACCGGCTGTGCGCCATGCAGCGGCACGCTGGCAGAGGCCGACGACACCGTCACCGAATGGGCTGCGGGGAGCGAATTGGTCGATCCGGCCATCTCTGCTCCCTGCGAGGGCCCAGGGATGTCGCCCGCGGCCGGGTTGGCAGTGGAGGTCGTACGCACCCGATCAGGGGGACGCGTGGAATGTCGGGGGACCTGCGGGTTCCCGCAGACGCGGAACGGGATACGCCCGCTCCCGGCAGGGAGCCGTGTTGCTTCGGCCGGGCCAAACGGCCCCCTGGTGGTTCGGCATGCACCCGGCGCCAACACCGTCCTGGAGCACGGGTCGCCGGTTATCTTGCTGACAAACGACACGCCGTCCCTCTTCGAGTCGACCAACACGATTCTACTCGTTTCCGATGGCCGCGTGGTCGACGAGGTGCCCACCTACCGCGGTGAAGGGCAGTGCCTGCCCCTGTAGACCGAAGGGGCCCACGAAGGGGCCCACGAAGGGCGGCCACGAAGGGCGGCCACGAAGGGCGGCCACAAGATGAAAGCCCCACGCGTCGTGTGGTAGCATGTGCTGCCCTTATCAAAGAACGCAATCCGAGCGGGAGAACACACCATGGCCGGAATCGTTGTCGAGAACCCCAGGACGCTCGAAGAGATCTACAGGATCGATGAGCCCACGCCCGAAGAGATAGCCGACGTCTACCAACGGGCGCGCGCGGCCTACAAGTTCATCAGCGGCATGTCTGTCGAAGAACGTCTCGAACAGATCCGCAAGGTGAAGAACTACATTGTCGAGCATCGCGAGCGGGTTGTGGACCAGATTTGCGAGGAAACCGGCAAGAGCCGCACCGACGCCCTGATGCTAGAAGTGTTCCCCGCCCTCGACATCATCGACCACTACGAGAAGTACGCGGTCAAGTACTTGGCCGACGAGAAAGTGAAGACCCCGCTCTTCATGTTGGGCAAGAAATCCCGCGTGTTCTACGAGCCCATTGGCCCGGTTCTCATCATATCGCCGTGGAACTACCCCTTCCACCTGTCATTTGTGCCTTTCGTGTGCGCTTTCGTGGCGGGCAACCCGGTCATTATGAAGCCCTCGCGCTACACGCCCCTCAAGGGCCTCATGGAAGAAATCTGTGAACGGAGCGGATTCGTCAAGGACGCCCTCCAGATCGTGTATGCCACACGCAAGTCGGCCAACATGCTCATCGACGCCAAACCGGCCAAGATCTTCTTCACGGGAAGTGTCGGCGCAGGCAAGAGCGTGATGGGACGTGCCGCGGAGCAGTTGATCCCGGTCGAGCTCGAGTTGGGCGGAAAAGACGCCATGATCGTGTTCGACGATGTCAACGTGGAGCGGACCGTCAACGGCGCGCTCTGGGGCGGCATGGCCAACACGGGGCAGACCTGTGTATCCGTCGAGCGCCTCTATGTCCAGGAAGGCGTCTACGATGAGTTCGTCGCCGCCCTGAAGGAGAAGGTCGCCAAACTCAGCACATGGGATACCACGGACAAAACCGAGGATGGGGGAGACCTGGACGTCGGTTGTATGACGGCGGAGTTCCAGATCGAGGAGATCGAGGAGCAGATCGCCGACGCGAAAGCCAAGGGCGCCGAATTCCTCTTCGGCGGTTCCCGTCAGCCCGGCTCCCGCGTATTCGGGCCGACCATCGTTGCCAACGTCACCGACGACATGCGCATCATTGAGGAAGAGACCTTCGGACCCATCATCACGGTGATCAGATTCCGCACCGAAGAAGAGGCCATCGAACTTGCCAACGACTCCGATCTTGGATTGAGCGGCAGCGTGTGGTCAACGGACCTGGATCGCGCGGTCCGCGTGTCCCGCAAGATCGTGACGGGCAGCGTGTCGATCAACAACGTGCTTGCCACGCAGGCCAACTCCGGGCTTCCCTTCGGTGGCGTCAGTGACAGTGGCATGGGCCGCTACCGCGGCAAGTGGGGCCTCCACAGCTTCTCCAATGTCAAAGCCGTTGTCATTGACAGGCAGAGCCCTAGGAGCGAACTCAACTGGTATCCCTACAGCAAGAAGAAGTACGAACTCTTCGCCAAGCTGATTGAAGGCACGTTCGGACGCGGCAGTTCGCTTCTGAAGACAGCGCTCTCCGGCGTGCGGCTCTTCTTGCACGCCAACAAGGAACGCTTGTAGTACCTGGGTCAAGGACGCGGCTGCCTGCGGGCCGCCTATGGGTTTCGCATGACGTCACAACAGAACGCCGCGACCGTCCTGCCTCGGTGGGCGAGCTCCCTGTTTCTGGGGCTGTGCGCCTTCACATCCGGCGGCGCCGTGATGATCTACGAGTTCGTGGCGGTCCGCGTTCTCCAGCGCGATTTTGGCAGCCTCCTCGACGTGTGGGCATGCGAAATCGCCGTATGCATGGCGGGACTCGCCGTAGGCTACACGCTGGGCGGATGGCTTGCCGACCGGTTCCGGTCCTGGCGTATGCTCGGCGCCGTCATGATCCTGGCCGCAATCACCGCCCTGCCTATGGAACCCGTGATACTCCGGTTCAGCGGTTGGGCGTTGAACCAGGAACAGGGCGCATGGTGGCATCCGCTGGCCGCGGCGCTTCCCTCGTTCCCTCCGTTGCTCGCCCTTGGCACCGTCATGCCTCAAACGGTCCGCCTTTTCGTACAGCGGATCGAAGGCGTCGGCAAGGCCACCGGCTGGGTCGCCGCGCTGTCGACCACCGGCAGCATCGTGGGCGTGCTCCTCACTGCTATGGTGTTGTTTCCCAGATACGGCGTCCTGGAATCGTCCAGGGCCACGTCCGTCGTGCTGGGATCGATGGGAGGATTGGTTGTGCTTGGCTCATTCATTCGAAAGAAACCCGCGTACGCCGTGACCCTCCTGTTGGCATGTGTTCTGGCCTGTGGAGCCGATGCCAAGGCCGAGGTGCTCTTCGAGAAATACAGCGCCTACCACCACATCCTCGTGGTAGATGATGCCAAGACCCGGATGCTCCGGTTCGACAATTCGCGGCAGAGCCTTATGTCTATCGACGATCCCTTCTCAGGCGGATTCGAATACACCGAGTTCTTCCACGTGCCCATGTTGCTGAATCCGTCCATCAACTCGGCTCTCTTCATTGGGCTCGGCGGCGGCTCAGGACCCAAGGCCTACTACAAAGACTATCCCCTGATGCAGGTGGAGACCGTCGAAATCGACCCCATGGTCGTGCAGGTGGCCAAGGACTACTTCGCCCTGCCCCAGGACGGCCGCGTGACCGCATTCACCAGCGACGGACGCACCTTCCTGCGCCGGTCCCGAAGCACCTACGGCGCGATATTCATGGACGCTTACGGCGTGGGCCGGTACACAGGCGCCATCCCGTTCCATCTGGTGACGAAGGAGTTCTTCCAAATCGCGCGCGATCATCTCGACAATGGCGGCTGCCTGGTGTACAACGTCATGGGCACCTACAACAACCACAAGAAAGACACCGTGCGGGGCGTTCACGCGACCCTTGCGGCCGTGTTCGAGACGGTCTACGCCTTCGAGGCGCGCACCAGTCTCAACACGGTGTTCGTGGCCCAGAAGATCGACCCAGCGGGACTCGATGCGTCGGGTACGGTGGGGGGGAAGCCGTGGCCGCGCGGTCCATGGTTGAATCATCCGCTTGCCGCGGGTCAGCTTCGTGAAATGGCCACGCGTCTGGCCGGAGAGGGAGTCCTGAAGCGGAAGGGCTTTGCCGACCGTGTCACCCAATTCTCCGAGGCCCAGAACGCACCCGTCACGGGCACCGTCTATACCGACAACTACGCGCCCGTGGACATGAGCCCCGGTCTGCGGCGCGTGGAATAGAGCGATCTACCACCGCAGCAACAACTCGTAGTCCACGGTCTGGTGGTTCCCGCCCTCCATGGCCCGCGCCAGTACGAACAGGTAGTCGCTCATCCGGTTGAAGAATGCGGGCAGCACCCCCGCATCGAAATCCGGCGTAGCCTCCATCAACCGCGCCAGATCCCGCTCGAACCGCCGTGCGACCGTGCATGCCAGATCCAACTGGCCCGACGCCATGGTCGTGGCTGTGGCGATGAAGGCGTGGGGCATGGCCATTGCCTTCTCGAGGCGATCCTGTTCGGCTTCAAGTTTCGCCAAATCGGTTTCCTGCACGTCCCGATTGCGGTATCCCGGATGCTTCCTCAGCGGATCGCTGCACATCGCGCCGGCAAGAAACAGCACATGCACGACCCACAGAAGCGTGTCCGCCGATTCCTCATGCCCTGGCGGACCTTCACGCAGCAACCAGAGCCGAGCCACGGCAATCTGGGCGCGCAACTCGTCCAGGGTCCCCGTGCATTCGATGATGGGATGGGTTTTGGGCAGACTCTCGCCGCTAAGGGCCGTCGTCTCGCCCTCGTCGCCGCGTTTCGTGGTCACTCGTGACCGCATGGCTGTCTACTCCACCGTGATCGAGACCGGGCAGTGGTCCGACCCCGTAATGCTAGCATGAATGCGCGATTCCTTGATACGCGGCAGGAACTCCCGGTTCACCCAGTGGTAGTCCAATCGCCACCCCACGTTGTTGGCGCGGGCCTGGCCTCGATAGGACCACCACGAATAATGGCCCGGTTCCTTCGTGAAATGACGAAACGTGTCGGCATACCCATGCTTCTCGAACCGGTCCAGGCACGCGCACTCTTCCGGGTAGAACCCCGGGTTGTCGCGGTTGGGTTTCGGTCGTGCTAAATCGATTTCCTTATGCGCAATGTTCACGTCGCCGCACACCACCACATTCTTGCCCGCCTTGCGCAGCCGGTTGCACAACTTCACCATGGCCGTGCAGAACCCCAGTTTGTAGTCCAGGCGCCTCCGTTCGGGCTGGCTGTTCGGATAGTAGGCGTTGATGAGCGTAAACGAATCGAATTCAAGCACTTGCACGCGCCCTTCGCTGTCGAAACGGTCGACGCCCATGGGATTCACGGAGAGAGGCGCTCCGTTGGCGCGATAGAACGTAGCGCAGCCGCTGTATCCCCGTTTCTCGGCCGAATGCCACACGCTCTGGTAGCCTTTGGGGGCGATCAGAGCGGGGGAGATGTCGCTCTCCTGGGCCTTTGTCTCCTGCACACAGACCACATCCGGTTTGGCCTTCTTGAGCCAATCCAGGAAGCCGTGCCGTTCGGCGGCGCGGATGCCATTCACGTTCCACGAATACAACGTCATCATTGGGGTACAGGTCCTTTCGCAGATTGCCAATCCGTTCGCAGCAAGAGCTTACGGGTTTGCCCACGCGGTTCGCAAGCGTCAACGTGCCAACCCATTGCGGAACAGCGTTCCCCGCGGGGATGTTTCGTTTGACAGGGGTCTCAGCGGCTGGCAGAGTGGACGAAACAAGGAAGAGCCTTCAGATGAGTACGTTCCTGCCCATGTTCCCTTTGAAGTTGGTCGTTTTCCCGAGGGAGAAGATCAAACTCCACATCTTTGAGCCCCGGTACAGGCAGTTGATTGGCGAATGCCGTCAAGACGGAACCACCTTCGGCCTGCCCGCTTACCTGGAAGGGGGCGTAGCCCAATTCGGCACCGAAATGACGCTGATCAACATCTTCAAAGAATACGAAGACGGCGAGTTGGACATCCTGGCCGAGGGGGTTCGAGCGTTCAGCCTGGATTCCTTCGTGAAGGTGTCGCCAGACAAACTCTATCCCGGCGGCGAGGTGACCTTCGTCGAGAACGACCCGTCCGCCGATCCCGCCATCGCAGGCCGGTTGGCCGAAGTGTTTGGCCGGTTTCACAGCCTGCTCAAGACCGACTATGCCCGCGGATCCTTCGATTCCCCCAACGTTTCCTTCGACATTGCTCAGGAAGTCGGGTTGACCCTCACCCAGAAGGTGCGGCTCCTGTCCATGTCCTGCGAAACCGACCGGCAACACTACCTAGTCGAGCACTTGGAACGGGTGATGCCGGTTCTTGAGGGTGCGGAAGAGGCCCGGAAACGCGTTCGGGGCAACGGCCACTTCAAGCGTCTGCCACCCCTTGACCTGTGAGTCGGCTCAGGAGTCTCGCGTTCCCATTCAGACGCGTTCACGGCCACAAGGATCGTCCTGAAGCGGCCAAACTCGGCGAGTCGGCAGTGGCCTGTGAGAGTGATGTGGCCGGTTTGGACCCGTCTTCCGCCCTCTCCCAACGGGAGAGGGGTGGGGTGAGGGGTCTTCAGTTTCCCTGCATGGTGTCCCATCCCGAAACTGGGGACTACTGAGCTGATCCGGCCAGTTACTTCACCGAGACCTCAAGCCCCTCGATGTCGAAGATGACATTGACGCTAGCCGAGAAGTTGGCCGTGTCGCGCACGAACCCCAGATAGTGGTGGAGACGTTCCGCCGCGTTCACACTGTTGTGCGCAAGCGTGATAGCGCCCTTCGGCATGCGCTCGTAGCAGTTGTTCAGGATATTCAGGTAGATGCCCTTGCCCCGTTCCTTGTCGCCGTCCGCGTCCAAGTAAAGCAAGTCGATAGGGTCCGGCAAGTCGCGCACAAACTCCACGGCATCGGCCGCCACCACCCGTGCAACCCCCGTGGGATCGAGGCGTCGCACGTTGCGCTCGGCCCGCTCCGCCTCGTCAGCCTTGATCTCGACCCCGATCAGATTCTTCGCTTCGTAGCATGCGCCGGGACCCACCGCCGCTCCCGCATTCGAGATGAACGTATTGCCGCAGAATACCCCCGCCGCCACCATGGTCTTCGGCTGGGCGATGGCATTGATGGCGTACAACAAACGCTGCATCCGAGGCGTGATGGCCGTCCACGGAATCTCAAATCCCTCGGCCACAGCGTTCCGGTGGGCCACCATCTTTTCGTGGTCATAGTCAGCGTGGGGGAGCACCCCGGCCTTGTGAAGCACCCGCAACGCCTGGTCGACGACATCCACTTCCTTGGTTGTCGGCTCCAATTCCTTGTGCGGATCGCCATACTCCATGCGGTAATCTTGCCAGTCGGCGCTTTGGTAGGCCAAGGACACAGCATACCCTCCTTGTCGAGCGTGTTCGATGCCGATGGAGAACCCGGGCCCAAGGTTCACGGCATCGCAACCATGGTACCGGCACAGGGCAGGACATGCAAGCCGACGAGACGACCGAATCAAGCTCCATCCGGCGTAGGGCGTGCCGAGGCCGGCCCCTGGCCGCGTGGGCATACGCACCATTCCTGAAACGAAGAAGGCGACTAACATGGATGGGGAGGATGCCGCCACCGCGTCATCCTGAGCGCATGCGAAGGATCTCATTCACCCGCTTCTAACCCGGTACACACGGGACGCCGAAAGCGGCCAAAGGCCACCGCACACCAAACAGGGCGGGCTTGGTAGCGCAGGCGTCTCGCCTGCATTCTTGGACGGCATCTGGAGAAGATGCAGGCGAGACGCCTGCGCTACGTCGGCCCATTCTCCGCTGTGGCCGGTCGCGGCCTCTTGGCCGCGCTCTGACCGCGCCACATCCGTGACCGCGAGGTCACGCCACGACCGTCAGGTCTCCATCTACGTGAATCCGTGGTTGAGCGAGACCGGATCCCAACGCCTTCGGACTACCCGCCACCCGGTCCGGGCCTTTCGTACGAGACGGCGGTTCACCGGGGCCGGAATCGATGGGATGGGGCGCTAAAATAGGTTACTGTCCCCATTTGTTCATTCACCATTTGTTTCAATTCTTCCCCATTTCTTTCTCCTTGCGTAGCTCAAGCAGAGAAAGCGTTCGCCCGGAGGGATTCTGGTTCCTGACTATCGAGCACTTCCACACGGATCCGTCCTCCAGCAAGACCCGCAGGTCGTATATGCCGTATCCGTACTCCATCAGTTTGATCTCAGCGACTTCTGCGAACTGCACTCCGCGAAGCTTCTGAAGCTCCTGGACATTCGGGCCTGAGCCCAGTCCTTCGGTCACCACTGGCATTCCGCCGCTCTCGAAGGTTCTGAGCACATCGTCAACGTGCCGAAACACTGACCTGTACGCCAGGCGGCCATGCACTCGAACACAACCAAGAGCAAGCCCCGCGAGCGAGATGAGACAAGCGAAGACGATTCGCGCCATACGAGTACGGCGGTGGCCAGACCATCCGATCATGATGACGCCACCGACGATCAGAACAGTTGGCACCAAGTCTAGAAAGCCAATGGGAAGCATGTTCGTCCTCTCCTGTCAGTGGCCCGGAGGCGGTCTCTGAGCCGGCAATGCACTGCCGCACACCATGCATCTGTCGAGCAGTGCAACCCGCACTGGCAGAGTCCGCGAAGTGTGAACAAATGGAACAAATGGGGACAGTAACCATATTTATAATCATATCCAGCCATCGTTACCCCGTCGGTGCCCGGTGCCGCAATCCGGCTCAACCGGTTCGTCGCCGTTTAAGCGTACGACGTGCTATGTCCATGATAATCGTTCATGTACACGACGTTCCCCGCGTCATCACAGGCATAGTATAGCACGGCGTTGTCGTAGTCCGTGATGGTCGACAGCCGCACGCCCCGTCGAACCCGTACCGCAACCCGATTGATCGAAGCCGGTGGACCACGGAATACACTGACCACACTGAACGACCCCGACCGGGTCCGCCTTCCGTGTGTTCCGAGCGTTCCGTGGTTGGAGGTCCGGCTCCTATTCGCGCCGATTGCGTCGGTATCTCGCGATTAGTCTGTGGGAAAGACGGTTGAGATCGTCACGTTCTCGCCGTCTGGGGAGGCTTCGATTCTGCCTGCTTGGACTCGGGTGAGCACAGGATGCACATCATCGACGCCCTGCGAGAGTGACCACACCGTGAACAGGCCGTCCCGCCTGTACGTCACCAGGGCAGTCCCGTCGGCGCTGAACGAGTACCTGCAATCATCGTCCCAGGGGAGCGTGACGGCGTCCTGCTCGCTGACGTTCAACCCGGTTCGCCGCGAGATCCTGAGCGTCTCGGGGGTGAGGCCCCACCAATCCCAGAACACCCAATCGCCCGCTACCTGCACGAACGGTGGTTCTTTCGAGGAGGATCCCTCTTCCGCATCCCCAGTCGCAGTGATAGACGCCCACGGATTCGCTGTGAGGCGGAGAGACCCGGAGATTGGTTCGGAGACCACTTCAATGGCCGCCACATGGTAGGGTGGTTCAGCCCCCCCGAACTGCCGTAGAGGCGCGAGCGTCATGTCGCCAGAGGGGCCCCCTGACAAGCCGCTCACTCGTGCAGGGAGAGTGCAACGCGCCAGCTCGCTCAAATCGTCAAGGTCCACAAGAAGGCAGACGGCATCCCATCGGGGCACTGCACCCCATTCCCGATTTCTCTGGGGTGCAGATCTGCTGGCGGCTATGATTGCGAGCCGTCCCTCCGGTCCAAGCGCCTGGGAAACGCTGAACATCAGGAAGCAGTTGTCAACCTGCCTTCTCGCGACTTCCTTGTCCAAGGCCAAGTCCCACAGGATGAGTTCATGGGCCCAGAGTTTGTGGCACAACAGAAGCCCTGTTCCAGCTATCACGCCGACGGGCTGAATGTAACCGGCATCCTCCACCGAGTCCGGCGGCGTTGGCATGACCGAGAGACGCGTCGCGCCGGGTCCCGAAAACCCCAGGGCGTGGATGTGCGCCGTGTGAGGAGTTGGCTTTCGCGGGGACTCCGCGAACGCAAGTCGACGCGGTGTGCTTCCAGGAAGGATCCGGAGGTACGCCGCGCTTCGCGCCGCTGTGCGGCATTGTTCGCCAGATGTGTCCGTCAGGAACAGACAGTACTCCGCGCCAACGGATGCACCCCCTACCATCGACCCCTCTCCGTCCACTCTCAGGTCATAGAGTTCCATCTGGGTTTTGGCAGCAGGCGGTTCGGCACGGCTACCAGCCTGTGCGAGGCAAAGGGGGACCCCCAAAAGCACTGCAAGAAACTGGCACAGACAACTGGGGAAAGCAGTCATTCTCATTCGTCCCTCCCCAAGACCTTACGTCCCCACGTGGCGATGGTGCTCGACAGGTTCGCGGCCGCTTGCGTCACGCCCCAGGTCAAATCATACTATAGCATAGCACGTTGTTGTCATAGTCCGTGATACTCGTCATCTTCCGATCGGCAGGCTTCCACCGTCTTCAATTCATCTTCCCCATCCTGCGTTATCCATGCGAACCCCTCTTCGCTCCAAGCCACTTGCCCCAAACGGCACCGATGGGTCATCATGAGACTGGAACGACGAGCATGGGGGAGAAGACCATGGAATATGCCTACCTCGGAAGATCCGGTCTGCGCGTGTCGGAGATCTGTCTTGGGACGATGACCTTCGGCAACGAGGCCGACGAGAGCGCTTCGGTCGCCATCATGGAGCATGCGGTGGAGGCCGGCATCAACTTCTTCGACACGGCCAACATCTATAACAAGGGACTCACGGAAGAGATCGTGGGGCGTTGGCTCAGACCCCGCCGCGACGAGATCGTACTCGCGTCCAAGGTTCATTTCCCGACGGGCGCCGGCGAATTGCAGCGAGGCAGTTCGCGTCGACACATCCTGTTGGAAGTTGAGAAGAGTCTGCAACGGCTTCAAACCGATTGGATCGACATCCTCTACTTGCACCATTGGGACGAAACCACGCCTATTGAAGAATCCCTCGCCGCTCTGACCACGCTTGTCGAGCACGGCAAGGTGATGTACGTGGGCGTATCGAATTTCGCTGCGTGGCAGACCATGAAGACCATCGCGGCCGCCGAAGCCAACGGGTTCGCACCCGTCACGTGCATCCAGCCCATGTACAACCTGCTCAAGCGCCAGGCCGAAGTCGAGATTCTCCCCATGGCCGAATCCGAAGGGCTTGGCGTCTGTCCGTACAGCCCCATCGCCGCCGGGCTACTCACGGGCAAGTATCAGCGCGGGGAAGAGGGCCGCATCAAACACAACGCCATGTACGCCGAACGGTACAAGAACACGGGCTACCTCGACACCAGCGCCCGTTTCGTCGATCACGCCCGGCGGCAGGGTCACTCCCCGGCCGCGCTGGCCGCTGCATGGGTGCTGCGCCATCCGGCCGTCACCGCGCCCATTCTCGGCGCGCGTAGCGTGGAACAATTCACCGATACCCTCGGCTGCGTCGACATTCAACTGTCACCCGACGAATGGGGCGCCATCGCGGCCCTGTCACCCGAGCCACCACTGGCCACCGACCGCGAAAAATAGCGTCCGGTTTGATCGACTGCGCCTCGGCGGGTCATCGGCATTCCTAAGGACGCGTCGGGAAACCGTGCCGCTTGCGCGGACTCCGCACGATGCGCTATGGTCAAGCTGTCAAGAGTTAATGGGGAGCCGGTCATGGGTGGGTTTCGCGAAACGATCAAGGCGGTTGTCGGCAATGTCGAGACGGTCGTGCTCGACAAGACCCCCGTCATCAAGATGGCCCTGGCATCCGTGCTGGCCGGTGGCCACGTGCTACTCGAGGATGTACCGGGCGTGGCCAAGACCGTGCTCGCCAAGTGCCTGGCCACCTCGAGTGGATGCTCTTTCAGCCGGATTCAATGCACACCCGATCTGCTGCCCACGGACGTGAGCGGCGTCTCCATCTTCAACCAGAAGACGCAAGAATTCGAGTTCCGCAAAGGACCTGTGTTTTCCCAGATCGTAGTGGCCGATGAAATCAACCGTGCCACCCCACGCACCCAATCCTCCCTGCTTGAGGCCATGGCCGAAGGGCAGGTGTCCGTCGATGGCACGACCTACACGCTGGAGCCGCCGTTCATCGTGTTCGCCACCCAGAATCCCGTCGAGCACGAAGGCACGTTCCCGCTGCCCGAAGCCCAGCTCGACCGGTTCATGATGCGCTTGAGCGTGGGCTATCCCAGCATCATGGCCGAGAGCGATCTCCTGGAACGCGTTCGCCTGACCCATCCGCTTGCGGCGCTGAAGCCGGTCACCGACGCCGCCAACATCATTCTGATGCAGGCGGGCGTGCGTGAAATCGTGGTCCACGACAAGGTTCGCGAGTACATGCTCATGCTCGTCAACCGCACCCGCGACTCATCGCACCTTACCCTCGGGGCGAGCCCCCGCGCATCCATGGCCCTGTTCCGGGCGTGCCAGGCCTATGCGGCCGTGGAGGGGCGAAGCTACGTCATTCCGGACGATGTGAAAGCGCTCGCGCACCCCGTGCTCGAGCACCGCTTGATTCTGAATCCCGAGAGCAGGCTGCGCCGCGTGACGACGCACAGCATTCTGCGTGATATAATAGGCGAAGTGCCTGTGCCCACGGGCCGGTCCCAATTCAAGGGTCGGCAAGGGGCCGTTGGCTGATGCTTGGGCGACGGAGCGATGTTTTTCCGCTATGCAGCTTTCGGGTACTATCGGGGATAGACACAACATCAAACATGGACCTGACAATCTAGAGACACTATGAAACTCTTCAACCGAAAGAAGGCCAAGGCCGAGTTCGATTCCAACCCCGACGAAGGGGGCGTCGAGGACGCGACAGATGAGTCCACGCTCGAACTCACGACCGTGGGGCCCTACAAGATCGTCGCGCCCGTCGGACGCGGCGGCATGGGCACCGTGTACAAGGCCATCGACCCAATCAAAGACAAGACCATTGCCATCAAAGTGCTTGACCGCCGGTACGATGTGGACAAGAAGCGCCGCCGCGGCGACTATCTTGGACGCGAGATTCTTGTCGCCGCCCAGCTCTCGCACGAGAACATCATCAAGATGCACGACAAACTGGTCGAGCAGGAAGATGCGGAGGGCAACGTCCGCCGCTGTCTCTTGATGGAGTACATTGACGGGCACAATCTGCGCAAACACATTGACGAAAGGGACTTGTCCAACGCCCAGATGCTTCAACTGTGCGTCAGGCTGTGCCATGGGCTCGACTTTCTGCACCAGAACGGCGTGGTGCACCGCGACATCAAGCCCGAGAACTTCCTGTTCTCGCGCGATCTGAGCCAGGTGAAGATTGTGGACTTTGGATTGTCGAAATCCTCCGCGACCTGGCGTACGCGCTGGATTCGTGAAGGAGGCGGCGGCACGCGCCGCTACATGTCGCCCGAGCAGCTTCGCAAAGAGAAACTCGATGCCCGGTCAGACATTTTCTCCTTCGGACTGACCATGTACGAGTTGTTCGCCGGCCGGCATCCGTGCAATGGCAGCGATTCCTACGAGATTATGAAGCAAATCCGGAGCAAGAAGTACAAGTTTGAAGCGCCATCGAAACACAATGCGAGCATTCCCCCTCAAGTGGATCGTGGCTGCCTGAAGGCGCTGCGCCGCAAACCGGAACGCCGCTACCAGTCTGTTACCCAAATGCTGTTGGACCTCACCCGTAAGTCGGAGTCTCGAATATAGATATGCGGAATCGCAAGAACGACCCCAGCCTTTTCAGAATCATCTTCAGCCTCATCGCCATCGCAACGCTTGTCGTCGGCATCTTCTATGGCGCGCGATGGTTCAATCGCGATATCCTGGGTGGTGGCGTCGAAGCCAACGCCCCGGAAACCCTCGAAACGGCCCGCCAACTGCTTCAAGAGAAGCAGTACGATCAGGCGCGCGAAGCGCTTGAGCCGGTCGTGTCGCGTGCCGAAGACCAAGTGGTACTGGCCGACGCCCTGCTGGCGCTCGCCGAGGTCGAACAGCGGGCCGGGAACATCGACGCCGCCCTGGCCGCCCTCCAGCGCGTTACGGAGGATCTCACCGAGTCGCCCCGCCGCCTTGAGGGAGCCCTTCAGTACGCGCGCCTTCTTGACCGAGAGGGCCGCGTGGACGAAGCGCAGCCCTTCTACCTTCAAGTCCGGGAAAACGCGCCGGCCCCTCTCCGGGCGTGGGCACTAGGCGGGCTTGGCCGTCACCAGATGCGCCAAGACAATCCCTGGGAGGCCCGCGAATTGTTAGCGGAAGCCGTGCGCATCGCCGAGTGGGACAGCCCCGCCTGGGCCGACGCGCTGGACGGTTTGGGCGATGCCAACCTCGCGTTGGTGTTCTCCGTGGCCGAGACGCCCGAGAGCAAAGTCTACACCGTCAAACGGGGCGACAACCTGACCGCCATCGGCATTAAGCTCAACACCACGCAGGGGTTGCTGACACGCGCCAACAGTCTCAGTGCCGACGCTGTACTCAACCTGAACCAGCGCCTGAAGTACACCCCGAAGGATTTCCGCGTCGTGATCGAGCGTTCAACCTGCCGTTTGTTCCTTATGGACAACAACGGCGTCTTCAAGCGTTACTTCGTGGGATTGGGCAAGCCCGGGCACGAAACCGCCCTCGGAACCTATAAGATCGGCGACAAGCAGAAGGATCCGGTCTGGTACAAGCCGGGCGGAGGGCCCATTCCTCCGGGCGATCCGGGCAACCTGCTTGGTACCCGGTGGATGCCGCTCGAACCGCTCGAGGAAGGTCTCCCCGGCGACCTGGGCATTCACGGCGCACCCGACCCCGAGACCGTCGGCAAATTCTCGTCCAACGGGTGTGCCCGAATGGTCATGAGCCAGGTAGAGGAGCTGTACGACTTGGTTGTCCGATCCACGCCCGTGGAGATTGTGGACGTATTCAGACCAGCCGCCTCCAGCTGAGGAGGTCCGGTTCGGGGCCCGCCGGGAATTGCGTTCTCTCTCCCGGTTTCACCTGGTACAACGCTAACGTTTCCTTGACATTGCTCCGGGGTCGTACGCATAATGCGGCGCCTTGGGGGGAGCCATCGGAGTTGCCGCGACAATGAGCCATAGCGAACTACAATCTATCCTTGAATCGGCCCGCACGAATGGGGACGAACAGGCCTTCATCCCCGTCCACGATCCGGCCATCTACTTCATGCTTATCGAAGATGTGGCACAGACCATGCTCCAGGAACCGGCCCCCGATTTCTTCATGGCCGTTGACGGCGACACCGCCCGGCACGTGAACACAGTCGGCCCCGTTCACAAGGCCACGGCCGCGTGCCACGTTCTTGGGAAATGCCCCACCCAGTGGAAGGATGCCGGCCACGTCGTCGCGCATGACGCCTCCGAGACCCTCGGGCCCCACGAGCACCTTTTCATGGTGATGTCGTCCACGTTGAACGTGGCGTTTCTCGCCATCGCCGACCGGAGCAGCGGGTTCGACGGAGCGTGGACCGGCCACCCCGGCCAAGTCCGCGAGATCGCGAAGACCATCCTCGAACGGGCGGGTGCGTCCGAAGACCTCGACACCGTGGGCCTCCCCGACGCCCAGACCGCTGTTGCCTATCCGAGCAAACTCATGGGAATGCTTGCGAATCGTCTTGTCGCCGACCAGGACGATCTGGCCGTCGACAAACACGACTTGTTGTCCGTGCTGGAGATTCTCAAAGCCATCTCCGCCCGGCGACGCTCCCACGACGTCTTGTTCGTGTTCGTCGAGAAGATCGCCCGCGTCGTCGATATGGGCCGCTGTTCCGTGGTGCGCATTTGGGGGGACGAAGACACCGCCCACGTGCTCGCTTCACACGATGACGAACGCATCCGCGACCTGCGTCTCGGGCTCGACAAGTACCCCGAGGTACGCCAGGCCGTCGAAACACTCGGCAGGGTCATCATCAACGACGTCGCCCGTGACGATTTGACGCGTCCCTTCGCGGACGAGTTGATAGCGGCCGGCGTCGGGTCGCTGTTGGTCATTCCCATCGTGCTTCTCGACCCCAATGTGGGTTCCCTGTTCCTCAGGGCGGCGAGAGGCACGCGCCCCTTTACCCAACGGGAAATCAGCTTCTGCGAGATCGTGGCTGAGGCCGCATCCAACGCCCTCGAACGCGCCCATCTCTTCGAGTCCATCCAGCGGGCCAACGAACGCCTCGAATTCCTCGCCATCACCGATGGGCTCACGGGTCTGTTCAATCACCGCCATTTCCGCGAGCGCCTCGACGAAGAGTTCGAACGCGCCCGGCGGTACGATCTGCCCCTGTCGTGTATCATCTTCGACATCGACGATTTCAAGATGATCAACGACACCTATGGGCACCTTCAAGGGGACCACATCCTCCAGGAGATCGCCGCGCGGACCCAGAAGTTCATCCGTAGAAGCGACCTCGCCGCGCGGTACGGGGGGGAGGAGTTCGTCCTCATCATGCCCCAGACCGGAATGGAGGGAGCCGCGGCACACGCCGAGCGGCTTCTTGAAGAACTGAATAGCCGCCCATACAAAGGGATGCCGCCCGACACCCCCGTCACCGTCAGCATCGGCGTGGGCGTCTTCGACCGCGAAACCATGCTCGACTGCGAGGCCCTGATTCGGACCGCCGACAGTGCGCTCTACGAAGCGAAACGAGGCGGCAAGAACCGAGTAGCGGTAGGAAACCGGGAAGGAACACCGTCGTGAAGCGCTACATCCTAATGCTCACTGTCCTCGGCTTGACCGCGTCCGGTTGCCACACGTTCGTGCGCATCAAACCAGACTACGCGGAACTGCCCACCGAAAGCCTGCGCACCGTCGCCCTCGAGATCGAACAGGCCGTACGCGACGGCAACCGCACGCCCGAAATCGCCGACCGCGACGGCATCGTCATCAACTCCGATATCGCGATCCAGGCCCTGCGGACCCGTGCGGCACGATCCGAACTCGTGGATCAATTCCGCGATTCCGGCTTCGCCTGCGAGCGGCCAAACGGACTTATCGACATCCTCAACAGCAAGGAATACAAGAATTCCCGCGGCCGGCACGCCAAAGATCGCGACGCGCTTCTTGTCTACAGCGAGAACCAGGACCGCTGGCGGCTCTACGAGAGCATTCGCAAGGACAGCAACTTCCCGCCCCGGTCGCTCAGCGCCATTCAGCAGATCTTCTATGAAACGCGTCTTCAGTGCATGAAGAACGGACAGAAGTATGAAGATGCAGCAGGTGAAGTGGTCGCTGTGAGCGGCGCATCCGAATCCAAGTAGCGGAGCGATTCCAAAATGCCTTTCGTCCTTGCCGGTGTGGTTTGTCTGATGGCCACGGGTTCCGCCGCCACTCCCAAAGCCTCGGCCCATCGTGGCGACAACGCCGCTGCCCCCGAAAACACCGTCCCCGCATTCGCGTCTGCCGTCCGCAAAGGCGCGCATCAGATCGAATTCGACGTACACCTGACCAAAGACGGCGTCCCCATTGTGATGCACGACAGCACCGTCGACCGTACGACCGATGGTACTGGCGCCGTGGCGGACCTCACCTTCGCCGAACTACGCGGTCTCGACGCGGGCTCTTGGTTCAGAGCTGAGTTTGCCGGTGTCCGCGTGCCGACCGTGAACGAAGCGTTGGAGGCCATCCCTGGACCGATTCTGTGCAACATCCAGTTGAAGAACGCACCCGGCGTGGCCGAGGCGGTTACTCGTCTCATCGTCGCCATGGACCGGTTGGACCAGTGCTTCCTGGCGTGCTCAGTTGAACAGGCAGAGGCCGCCCGCGCCATCGCGCCACGCATCCGAATCTGCAATATGTCGGGCCCGCGCGGAACCGATCCGCGCGCCTACACCATGGTAACAACCGATTCCGGCGCGTCCTTTATCCAGTTCAAGGCCATGTCCCACGATATCCTGCCGGACGCAGTGGCCCAGGCCCGCAACTACGGCCTCAAGGTCAACTACTTCAAGGCCGATGCCGAGTCCGACATCCGTGCGGCTGCTGAGGCCGGTGTCGACTACATCCTTACCGACAACCTGGACCTGTGCCTCAGCATCGTGGCCGATCATGGAACGAAACCCGTCGCTATACCGCACGTCGCGAAGGCGTGCGCCCACCGCGGCGACGGCAAGGCTGCGCCCGAAAACACCGTCCCGGCGTTCCGGTCGGCTGTTGAGAAAGGCACGGACCAAATCGAATTCGACGTCTATCTGTCGAAGGACGGTCATCCCGTGGTGATTCACGACACCAAGGTGGACCGAACCACCAACGGGACCGGCAACGTGACCGACCTGACCTTCGACGAGCTTCGCGCCCTTGATGCGGGTTCCTGGTTCGCGCCCGAATTCGCCGGCACCCAGATTCCGACGCTCAGAGAGACACTCGACGCCATTCCCGATCACGTGACCTGCAATGTCCACCTCAAGAATGCGCCTGGCGTCGCCGAAGCCGCTACCGAGGTCATTGTCGACATGGGACGCCTCGACCAGTGCTTCCTTGCCTGCACCGTCGATCAGGCCGAGGCGGCGCGCGCCATCACCCCCTACATCAAGGTCTGCAACATGTTCCGCCAGTCCGGTCCGCGCGACACCTACATCGACATCACCTTCAAGGCCGACACGGAGTACATCCAGTTGTTGGGGGACTTGGAAGGGCTCGAGGAAGCCGTGGACCAGGTCCACGCGCGGGGCGTGACCGTCAACTTCTTCGGCGCAAGCGAAGCCGACAAGATCGCGGCCTTGGCCGCTGCCGGCGTCGACTACATCCTCACCGACGACCTCGACACCTGCCTTGCGGTCCTCGCTGACCAACCCGGCCGCTGACGGCTGCCTTCCATCCACCCTACGTGATCTTCGGCACCTCAAACCCTGGGCGATAGACGCGCGTCAACAGAGCGTTCGCTTGCTCGTCCCCGACGACCTGTTCGGTGGCGGGGTCGAATTGGATGCTCCGGCCGACACGATAGGAGATGTTGCCGAGATGGCACAGCGCGGCGGCGATATGGCCCTGCAGGGGCGTTGCGGGCACAGCCGCGGGATCGCCGGCTCTGACAGCCTTGATGAACGCCGCCATGTGCACCTTGGTTGTATCCTTGTCGACTACCGGCAGTTCCTGGTCATCCGGGATGACGTTCCCGTCCGTGTCGTAGAACGCGGTGCCGTTGAAGTGGCCTTTCGTGCCACACCCTTCAATGAAGGGACCGCTGACCGTGTAGCGGTTGCGGATGTCGAGAATCAGTGTCGTACCGTCGGCAAAGGTGTGGGTCGTGCTCTGGAAGTTGGGCGTTTCACGCGCGTCATCCGTGTAGCCGAAGATGCCGCCCGTACTGTACGACCGCACGGGAAGCCCCTTGTCGAGGTACCAGTTGGCCACGTCCATACGGTGTGGACCATTGTTGCCTGTCTCGGCGTTGCCGTAGTGCCAGAACCAGTGCCAGTTGTAGTGGACGTAGTTTTCGCTATAGGGTTTCTCGGTCGCTGGACCTTGCCACAGCGTCCAGTCGAGTCCATCCGGAACGGGCTGGCTGGCGGGGAAGCTGAAGGGCTCGCGGAATCGGGTGACGTTGCACCGGACCATGTGAATGTCGCCAATCAGGCCGGACCGGATACGTTCCGCGGCCCGCTGCCAAGGGGGTTCCGACCGCCGCTGCGTGCCGTGTTGCACTACGCGGCCATGCTTCTTCTGCGCCTCGACGAGTTGACGCCCCTCAAAGACCGTGTGTGAGATGGGCTTCTCGACATACACGTCCTTTCCGTTCTGCATGGCCCAGATGGCAGCGAGCACGTGCCAGTGGTTGGGCGTACCAACAGTCACGGCGTCGATGTCGGGGTCGGCCACCATGTCGCGAATATCATTGTAGGCTCTCGGCTCTTTGCCGGAGGCGTCCTTCAATTCCTGTGTACGAGGCGCCAGGACATTGGCATCCGGGTCGCACAGGGCGACCAGTTCAGCATCGGGCAGGTCGTGGGCCGTGCGGCCCAACGTCCATCCACGCCCCCGTAATCCGGCCGAACCGATGCGTACGCGGTCGTTTGCTCCAAACACTTTCCCCGTTGCCATGGTACCGGCCACAAGGACCGCCGAACTCGCTGTTCCCAGAAAACGCCTCCGATTCATCGCCATCGATCCAACCTCCGGATACAGGGGCCGTCCCCAGTCGATAATGCGTCAGCATGCCCGTCACCTTCGCGAGTATGCGCCAAACGATGGTAGTTCGCTCGGCCGATCAGGTCAAGTGTTGCGCCCCCAACGCCCGGTCGTTCCAGACCCTCATGCGCCATGCGTCCACCGTCTTGTTGGCCGACGCAAAGACAAGGAGGCGAACCGTGAACGACGCGGGATAGGCACACCACCAATGTGGCGTTGACACCACTGGTATCAACGCTTGCTTCCGAGGGCGTTTGACCGTATTATCTATAGAAGATTCTTAGCGCAAGCACGAAACGCCCCGGCCTCCGGGGCAGGCAGCAAGGAGTCAGTACACCCGTGATGGCGCCGAACCTGAGCGAAGCTGTTTCTCAGATTGACAAGCTGCCCACGCTGCCCGCCGTTCTGGGCCAGATTCTGGACACCATGTCCGACCCCGATTCGTCCGCGTTGGATTTGGCGCGCCATATCGCGGCCGACCAGAGCCTGTCGGCGCGTATGCTTCAACTCGTGAACTCGGGCTTCTACGGGTTTTATCGGCAGATCACCAATATCACGGATGCCATCGTTATCCTGGGCTTCTCGGAGACGCGGGACCTCATTCTCACCGCAACGGCCTTCACCGCCCTGCCCGTAGCCGCCTCGTCCGCCTATGACCGTACGGAACTCTGGCGCCATTCCCTGGCCACGGCCATGGCTGCCGACCGCATCGCCAAACGGCTTCGACTACCGGCCGGTCAGGGCTTCTTCAGCGCGGGACTGCTTCACGATGTCGGCAAGGTGGCGCTGGACGCGCTCTATCCCGATCTTCTGGCCGAGGCCGCGCAACAGGCCCATAGTCAGGAACGAGAGCTTCACCAGATCGAACGTGAGAGCTATGACCTCACTCACGCCGATATCGGCGGCCTCCTCGCCGACCACTGGAACCTGCCCGAAACCGTCGTCACCGCCATCCGGCATCATCACGACCCGCACGCGGCGCCTGCCGATTCGTCCCTGGCGCCCGTCACCGCCCTCGCCAACTACGTGTCCTACATGGCCGACCTCGGTGAACCCAGCAACGGGTGCGTACCGGGATCGCCCCAAGCGGCCATGGAAGCGACCAAGTTCACGGAGGAGATGTGCGAGAAAGTGGCTGGCGATCTGGTCGAGTCCACCGAACGCATCGACCGCCTACTGGGTTGCCTGGGCGCCGCCAGCTGAGCTCCACTATCCTGTCGGCGGCGGCTCCGAGCACGTTGACGAGCCATTCCACCTAACCTCGGATGCACTCTTCCTGCCAATGGTTCAACACAGGTGAGTAACTCGGAAGGCAGCGCGCCGTACCGCCGGGTTCCCACGCTAGGCCCGCGCGTTCTCCAAGGCGGCCTCAAGTTTCGGAAGGGTGGGGAGTGCGTCGACCGGGTCGTCGTAGTACCCGCGAATCCATACCAGCACGCTGTCAATGACCTCCATGCGCCACCGGGCGGCGGGCCGGGCCAACTCGTCACGCAGATACTGAACGTCCCGAAGGATGCAGGTGCGCGCCTCTCCGTCCAGTGCGGAGAACTCGGCCTCGTCCACCAGCCGCTCAATGAGCAGCGGCACGTCCTCAAGGGCGGTCTCCTCCTGCCCTGGCGCTGCGGGGAACCGAAGGTTGAACTCGAACGTGTTCTCCACCAGGTCGATACCATCGGCCGTGATGCGCGCCGCCGCGAACATGGGGGGGTTGTAGCTGGTCATCAATTCCACGTAGCCCCGGTCCGCCAGATAGTACGCGTTCGCCACGAGCCCGGTTCGCTTAATCGTCCCGTCATCCATGAGGTCATTGGGAGCCATCATGTCCAACGGATCGGCCAGATAGCACTCGTACAGCTTCAGTAACAGCCTTCGCCGCACGGATTTCGGGTGCTCGGTGTGCATGTCGGCGATTATAGCAACGGCGTGTCGAGATTGACACCAATTTAGACGCTTTGCTACCCTCGCCCGTCGTAGTTGTACGGGCGAACACGCGCGGATCGATTGGATTCCGCGCACCTGGTAGAAGGAGGTCCCATGTCCGAGCGAGTGGAAATATTCGACACCACATTGCGGGACGGCGAGCAGTCGCCGGGCGCCAGCATGAACGTCAACGAGAAACTCGAGATGGCGCGCCAACTCGAACGACTCGGTGTCGACATCATGGAGGCGGGATTCCCCATCGCGTCGGACCAGGAATTCGAGGGCGTCCAGCGTGTGGCCAAAGAAGTGAGCGCGCCGCGCGTCGCCGCATTGGCTCGTGCCACCACCAAAGACATCGAGCGCGCCGCCCAAGCTCTGGAAGCGGCCAAACGCCCCTTGCTCCACACCTTCATTGCCACCTCCGACATTCACCTCGAACACAAACTGCGCATGTCGCGTGAACAGGTGTTGGACAAGACCGCCGAGTCCGTGCGGTTGGCCAAGAGCCTCATCGACCGCGTCGAGTTCTCCGCCGAGGACGCCACGCGAAGCGACCTCGAATACCTGGCTCAGATTTCCGAAGCCGCCATCGGCGCCGGCGCCGACGTCATCAATCTGCCCGACACGGTGGGCTACACCACGCCCGGCGAAATCGAAGAGATGTTCCGGTTCGTCATTGCCAACGCCAAGGGCGCCGCGGACGTCGTGTTCTCGTCCCACAACCACAACGACTTGGGTTTGGCCGTCGCGAACGCCATGGCCGCGGTCCGTGGCGGCGCACGTCAGATCGAGTGTACCGTGAACGGTATCGGCGAACGCGCAGGCAACACGGCCCTCGAAGAAGTGGTCATGGCGATGAAGACCCGGTCCAACATGTATCCCTACGAGACCGGCATCGATTCCGAGCAGATCGTCAAGTCCAGTAACATGCTCAGCAACCTGACCGGTCTGGTCGTGCCGTACAACAAGCCCATCGTCGGCCGCAACGCCTTCGCCCACGAGGCGGGCATCCATCAGCACGGCATGATCGCCAGCCGGCTCACCTACGAAATCATGACCCCCGAATCCGTTGGCTGTAGCCGTAGCGCCCTGGTCCTCGGCAAGCATTCCGGGAAGCACGGGCTCGCCAAGCGGTGTGAGGAGCTTGGGTATAGCCTGACCGCCGACGAAATCACCCAACTCTATGACCGCTTCATCGCCCTCACCGACCGCAAGAAGGAAGTCTTCGAAGACGACCTCCGGGTGCTCGTGGCCACCATGCGCGATGAGAGCTTTGAGACCTATCATCTCGAGCATCTGCGGACTTCCGGGGGCGACCCGACCATGGCCCTCGTGATTCTGCGGAAGGGCGACGAGGAGATGGTCGAGACCGCCGTGGGCGATGGTCCCGTGCATGCGGCCTGTATGGCCATCGAACGCATCACGGGCGTAGGCGGAAAACTCAGCGAGTTCTCGATTCGCGCCGCCACACCTGGCAAAGACGCCTTGGGCGATGCCCACGTGACCGTGGAGTTCGATGGCAAGGCCATCTACGGCCAAGGCGCCAGCACCGACATCATCGAGGCCGCGGTTCAGGCCTATCTGGGCGCGCTGAACAAGTTCCTCGCGCTTAGCGCAGGCTGATGCCGCCGCCCCGGCGTATGCAGTAACGAGGGGAGCCGCTATGAACGTTGGGAATCGGTTGGAGGACTACGTCCAGAGCAAGGAGCCCCAGACCCGGTCCGCCATGCTCTTGGCCGAGAGTGCGCGCCGCCTGAAGATCGGTCGCGACGATCTCGCCGAGATCGTCAAACCCTACACCGTCTACATCCAGCGGCTACCCGTCGGCATTCTGGGCCGTGTGGTGAACGTCATCTCCGGCGTAGTGCTTCACAACCGCGCGCGCGGGCCCTACAAAGGCGGTATCCGCATCGCGCCCGACGTGGACCTCTGGGAAACCACCGAACTCGCCCGCCTCATGACGCTCAAGACCGCGCTGGCCGATGTCGAACTCGGCGGCGGGAAATCCGGTATCAGCGTCGATCTGCGCAAACTCCACAAGGTCATGCTGCGCGAGAAACGGTTCTCCGGCTCTTACCGGGAGTTCGAGAGTATCGCCAAACGCGACATCATCGACGAGTTCACCGATCACTTCGGCCGGTTCCTCTTCGCACGCCATGTCTACATCCCGGCACCCGACATGGGCACCAGCGGCGACGAGATGGTCCGCATCTACAACGCCAGCCGCGACCCCGCCTGCGTCACGGGCAAGCCCGACGGCATCGAGGGATGGCTCCCCGGGCGCAGGGAAGCCACCGGCTACGGCGTCTACTATTCCATCGTCAAGGACATGGAGCGCCGCGGCGTCGCGCCCGACCAATGCACGGTCACCCTTCAAGGCTTCGGAAACGTCGGCTCCTGCGCAGCCCAGTTCTTGCATGAGACCGGCGTCAAGGTCACGGCCGTTACCGACATGACCGGCGGCGTTCACAACCCCGATGGACTGGACATCCCAGCCCTCATGAAACACTGCGCCAAGAACGGGTGCGTCGCTGGTTTCGGCAAACGGACCATGACCAACGCGCGACTGTTCGCCTTGCCCTGCGACTACCTGGTGCCAGCCGCGCGAGGCCACGTCATCGACGGGAAGAATGCGCGGAGCGTGAAGGCGGTCTGCGTCGTCGAAGCCGCCAACATGCCCGTCACCTACAAAGGCATGAAGGCTTTACACTCCCGCGGCATCGACCTCATCCCCGATACCTACGCCAACGCGGGCGGCGTCATCGCATCCAGTCTCGAATACCGGCACGCCCTCGGTGGAAGCAAGTACAACCGCGACATGGTCTTGGCTTACATCCGGGACATGTTTGACCGCATGTACGACAGCATGGTCCCCGCCATGAAGAAGGGCCGATCCATGCCCGAAGCCGCCACCGACATCGCCCTGAAACGCGTCCATCAGACCATGCTGCAGCGGAGCTTGCTGTGAGTGGCAGTGACGAGAACTGCCATGACCGGCCACGGCAGAGCGGGATTCTTCACCACGAAGGTCACGAAGAGCACGAAGAAAGGGAATGGTTCTGACATCTTTCAGCTCCGGCTTCGTGTTCTTCGTAACCTTCGTGGTGAAAAGGGTCCTTTCCGGATTGGTGCGCATACCCGCGCATACAGTGGGGAGACGGTTGGCCGACCGCCGAATGCCGACCGCCATCCACAATTTGCGCGGTGTTGAATCCGTGTGCTATACTCCGCCGGTTTGTGAGAAGTCGATAATGCGCAACATCTTGCCCGCGACTGGCCTCGACCCCGGCACGCGCCGGTGGCAGCGCCCAGCGGGCTTGAACCGAAGCACAGAGTAGGAGAGTCCGGTGAAGAAAGACATTCACCCCAAGTACGAAGATTGCCAGGTTTCATGCGCCTGTGGCAACAAGTTCGAGACCCGTTCGACGCAAGACACCATCAAGGTGGAGATCTGCTCGAACTGCCATCCCTTCTACACGGGCAAGCAGAAGCTCATCGACAGCGAGGGACGCGTCACCCGCTTCAACCGCAAGTACGGCCGCAAGAGCGAAGAAAACTAACCCCGTCTGCCATTCCCCATGGAAAAGGTGATGTTCAACAGGCTCGTCGCCCTGTGCGAGGAGTACGACCGTCTCACAGCCGAGATGTCCACCCAAGAGGTGGCCTCCGACCCGGTGCGCTACCGCGATCTCGCCAAGGCCCAATCGGCCATGGGGGACACGGTCCGCTGCTTCCGGCTGTATCAGACGGAGCGTGAGCGCCTCGACGAGGCCGAAGAAATCCTCCGGGACGAGAGCGACGCTGAACTGCGCGAACTCGCGGAGGAGGACAAGAACTCCCTTTCCATCTCCATGGACGAGCGGGAACAGGAACTGAAGGTCCTGCTCATTCCCACGGACCCCAATGATGAGAAGAATACCATCATGGAAATCCGGGCGGGGACTGGGGGAGAGGAAGCCGCCCTGTTCGTGGGCGACCTGTACCGCATGTACTCGCGGTTCGCCGAGTTGAAGGTCTGGAAGATCGAGATCATGAACTCCCATGCCTCCGACATGGGTGGGTACAAAGAGATCAGCTTCCGGATCATCGGCGAGAGCGTGTTCAGCCAACTCAAGTTCGAGGGCGGCGTGCATCGTGTCCAGCGTGTGCCCGAGACCGAGTCCCAAGGCCGGATTCATACATCCGCGGTGACGGTCGCCGTGCTGCCCGAGGCCGAGGCGGTCGATATCGCCATCGACCAGAACGATCTCCAGATCGATGTATACCGTTCCAGCGGACCCGGCGGCCAAAGTGTCAACACCACCGATTCCGCGGTCCGGATCACGCACAAGCCAACCGGCGTGGTCGTCACCTGCCAGGACGAGAAATCACAGCACAAGAACAAGGCCAAGGCCCTTGTGGTGTTGCGTGCGCGGCTCCTTGCCCGGAAACGGGAGGAGGAAAACGCCGCCCGCTCGGCCGACCGCCGCAGTCAGGTGGGTTCGGGAGACCG
Source organism: bacterium (assembly GCA_024231375.1). The sequence continues at coordinate 27,113 of JAAEQP010001230.1, forward strand.
TAGCGAACGCATCCGCACCTACAACTATCCCCAGAACCGAGTGACCGACCACCGCATCAACTTCACCATCCACAAATTGGACGCCGCCATGGAAGGCGCGATCCAGGACGTCATCGACGCGCTGACCACCGCCGACCGCGCTGCGAAGATGGCCCATGGCGACTAGCGTCGCACAGTATCTTGCTCGCGCCGCCGACCGAATCGCCTCCATTAGCGAGACGCCCCGTGTCGATGCCGAGATCCTTCTTGCCCACACCCTCGGTTGCACACGCGCTCAACTGCTCGCGCGGCTGAAGGAATCCGTCGACGCGCCCAATTTTGATGCGCTTGTCCAACGTCGGCTCGACTGCGAACCCATCGCCTACATCCTCGGCGACTGGGAATTCTACTCCATGACATTTCTCGTCGGACCGCCCACGCTGGTGCCTCGCCCCGAGACCGAACACCTCGTCGAGGCCGTGCTCGATCACATCGGCGAGGGACCGGCCCGCGTGCTGGAATTGGGTACTGGTACCGGATGCGTGGCGCTCGCTCTGGCCGCCAACGCCCCGGCATGCCACGTGCTCGCCACCGATATCGCGGCCCAGGCCCTGGAACTGGCCTCCCGCAACGCTGAGAAACACGCTCTCACCGGCCGTGTCTCGTTCGCCCAGGGCGACCTGTTCGAGGCCGTTCCTGACGATGCCGCACCCTACGACGCCGTTTGTTCCAATCCGCCGTACGTCGAGACCGGCGCGTGGCCCGAGTTGTCGCCCGTCATCCGCCGGCACGAAGATCCCGATGCGCTCCTGGCCGGCCCCGATGGTTTGGATGTCATTCGTCGCATCGCCCGCGATGCCCAAACCTATCTCAAACCCGGCGGCCTGCTTGCGTTCGAGATGGGAATGGGGCAAACTGAAGCCGTGTGTACGCTGTTGGAGCAACATGGCTACGCTGACATCGACGTGCGACCCGACCTCGCGGGTATCGGGCGTGTGGCCCTGGCCAGGAAGCCCGGACCATGACGGACGCGCGCTATACCACCGGTGTCCGTGAGATGCCCCCGGAAGACCGGCCTCGCGAACGCCTCGCCCGGCTTGGGGCTGAGGCCCTGCGCGATGCCGAACTGATCGCCGTGCTGTTCCGCACCGGCACTCGCAAACTAGGGGCCGTCGCCCTGGCGGAACGGGCGCTGCAGCATTTCGGCGACCTGCGCGGCCTTTCCCGCGCCTCCGTCGACGAACTCCAACAAGTCAGTGGCCTCGGGTTGGCGAAAGCAGTCGAGATCAAAGCCGCCATTGAACTCGGCCTCCGCCTCGCCGAGCACTCCCACACGGACCGCATGCGCATCTCCAGCGCCGAAGACGTGTCGCGGCTGCTCATGATCCGGTTCAAGGAATGCGAGAATGAGCAATTCAAATCCTTGCTCCTCAACACCAAGAACGAGGTCCTCCGCATTGTGGATGTGAGCCAGGGGGGACTGGACGCCACGCCCGCATTGCCGCGCGACGTGTTCCGCCAAGCTGTACGCGATGCCGCCAGCGCCGTCATCGTGTGCCACAACCATCCTTCCGGCGATCCCGATCCCAGCCGCGACGACATTACGCTCACCAAGCGCTTGGCTGAAGCGGCGGCGTTGCTCGGAGTCCGGTTTCTCGACCATGTCATCTTCGGCGACGGCCGATACGTCAGTTTGCAGGAAAGGGGTATGATGTGAAGAAGTCGTTTAGCGCCTGGACCGAGGGCCTGTACATATACATGCCGCTGTTCGCGTTTGGAGTTGTCGGCACGGCATTTCTGTACCACTCCGTCGCTGTAGCGGGACCGCTACTGGCGCTGGCCTGCGGCGCCTTCGCCCTGTTCTTCTTCCGCGACCCGACGCGCACCGTTGCCGCGGGCCCCGGCGAAGTCGTCTCACCAGCCGACGGCACGGTAGTGGGCATCGAGGACCTCCCGGAGACGCCGCATTACGACGGGCCCTGCCGGCGTGTGTCCATCTTCCTGTCCGTATTCAACGTGCACATCAACCGCGCCCCGGTATCAGGCACGGTGCAAAGCGTGAAGCACAAGAACGGCGCTTTCAAAAACGCCATGCGCGCCGACACGACCGAGTTGAATGAGTCAAATGCCATCCGCATGGAAACCGACCTGGGCCCCATGACCGTCCGTCAGATCTCGGGTGCTGTGGCCCGCCGCATCGTATGCCGGTGTGGAGTGGGGGACGCTCTCGAAAAAGGCGAGAAGTTCGGCATGATCAAGTTCGGTTCGCGTACGGAATTGTATCTTCCGCCAGGGACCGAGGTCCGCGTTGCGTTGAAGCAGAAAGTGAAGGCGGGCGAGACCATCATGGCCTACGCAGCGCCTGCTGGGGACACCGATGAAGAAGATTAAGCTACGCAAGCCACGACGACGGCGCGGCAGGTCGCGCGGCGTGCGGCGCCGCCCGATCAACGTGCTCGCCAGCGTACTGACCACCATGGGCCTGTACTGTGGCATCTACAGCATCTTCTCCGCTATCGACGAGAACTACACCAGAGCCTGCGTGCTCATCATCTTCGCCATCTTCTTCGACATGCTCGATGGCACTGTCGCCAAACTGACCAAATCCGTATCGGAGTTCGGCAAGGAACTCGACAGTCTATGCGACCTGGTGTCCTTTGGCGTAGCGCCCGCCGTGCTGATCTACACCGCGTTTCTAGCGGGCGAGAGGGAAGGCGCGTCCCTTGGTGTGAAGACGGGCGGCGTCATGGCAATCGTCTACGTCATCAGCGGCGCCTTGCGCCTGGCTCGGTACAACGTCTACCAGAGCCAGTCGCGCGAGTTCTTCGCCGGGCTACCTATCCCGGCCGCCGCGGCTACCATTGCGTCATTCGTGCTCTTCACGCAGCATCTGAATCTTGGCGTGGCGCCGTGGGCGCTGAGTGCGCTCTCGCTCACCTTGGCCTATCTCATGGTGAGCACGCTCCGCTATCCCAAAGACAAGATGAAGGCCGTCGTGTTGGCGCCTCGCCACGCCTTCCGTACCCTTGTGGCGGTCGGCGTTGCCATGGGCGTGCTGCACGCGGCCGTGCAGTATACGCCCGCCGTCGTGCTGTTCCCCCTGGCCGTGATCTACTGTTCCTACGGCGTCGCAGACGGCATCTACCGGTGGGCACAGAAGCCGACGGAGAAAACAAAGACAACCGGTCAGGAGTCTTCGGACGCGCCTTCCCCGGATTCCGGCGACACCGCCTCGGAACCTTCGTCAGGTGAGACGGATTCCACACCGCCGGCCCCGGCGAACACCGGCGATCTCCTGTAGTACGCCACGCCTTCCACCACGAACACCTTCAGCGCGGCCGCCGTGGGCACCGCCAGCAGCAGGCCCAGGAACCCCAGCAAATTGCCGAACACCAGAATCGCCAGGATGACCCAGACCGGGTTCAGTCCCACCTGTTCGCCCACGATCTTGGGCGTCAACACATTGCCCTCGAGCGCCTGGGCCACGACCATCGTAATCAACACTCCCAGCAGGTGTCCGTCCACCCCATACTGCAGAAGCGTCAGAAACAGCGCCGTGCATGCCGTCAGCACCACCCCCAGATAGGGGACGAAACTCGCCACCGCGCCGATGATCGCCACCAGGATGCCGAACGGTGTCCCGGACGCGATGAACCCAATTGCATACATCACGCCCAAGCACGCGCACACCATGAATTGCCCCCGGAGGAAGCAACGCAACTGGCGGTCGATCTGGCCCACAATGCTCAGGGTCTTCTCCCGGTAGCGCGGGGGCACCAGATTACGAGCGCCGGCCACCACACCGTCGAAGTCTTTCAGCAGGTACCCGGCAACAAACGCGAACAGCGCGAAGTTGCCAAAGAACACCAAGACGCCCACCAAGCCTTTTCCAATCGACGCGAAGAAGTGGGCGACCGTCATGCCCGCCTTCTGACTTGCATCCGCCGCGCGGCCTGGGTCGGCAACCAGAAACTGAACGGCGTACTCCTGCACAAGTCCGCCCACTCGAGCAGCCAGCACCTGTCGTGGCTCGTCGGTGGCCCCCTCTTCCATCAATTCGGCGGCTACCAGTACCTGCCGCAGCCGGTCGTCCAGTTCGAACTGGTCCGCCCTGTCCTCAAACCACCCGCCCACCCGAGCGAACAACCCCGGCGTCGCGTGGCCCTCATCGTTGCCTGAGGTGGCCGATTCCTGACCTTCCTCACCGCTCGGGGCCGTGACACCGGGACTGGGGGACACCTGGCTCTCGTCACCAGCGGGAGCCGCATCCGCCGCACTGGTCAGTTTCTGGGCCTGCGAGATGATAGTGGGGACCATGAACAGGGGGAGGGCAATGACAATGCCAATGCCTACACACGCCAGCATGGCAATGGTGACGCCCCGCGATATCTTGCGCTTCTCGAAAAAATCCACCACGGGATCCAGCAGGTACGCTGCAAGAAACGCCATCAACAGGGGAATGAGCACCGGGCTCAGTACATAGACCAGAAAACACGCCAACGCCAGCGCCAGCAACACCCCCACCGCGCGGACCCACGGATTCTGTAGCACCGGTTCAAGCATGATACGTCGCCTCCTCCGCGTAGATTCCCCCGTCCCTATCCGCCGCATTCTAGCACCAAATGCCCCCCATTCAGAAGGGACTAGGTCCGGCGCAGAATTCGGAGCATTTACTGTTTTTCCGTCTTGTGTTACGATAGCGAAGCGTGGCAGGGGCCCGCCGGAAGGTGGGGTCGCGCATGTGTGTGGGCGAATGGGAACGGGGTGTGCTTCCAGATGGGCGGTCTACAGGCCGGTTGCCGGCGGTTCGCCGTGGGCGTGAGTAGTCTCCTCCGTGTTCCTTCCGCCATTCCGAGGCGTTCACTACCAACTCTCGTGGAGGGAAGAACCATGGCGAGATCCAGAAAACGGTGGCTGACCATAGGCACGCTCGCGCTTGCCGCGGTGATCGTGTCCGGCTGCCCGGTGTCGCTCAATAGCGGCGGCTACCTCGTCTATCCGTTGTCGCTCGAGTTCTGCGACTGCGTCGACGAGTTGACCGTTAACGTAACCAACTATTGCGCAGCGGACGGGCCATGGACGGCCACGGTCAACGCGCCCTGGTTGACGGTGACGCCCGACACTGGCACGGGCGAATACACCCAGGTCACCGTTGCCGTAACACGCCCGGCCGTCAAGGAAATGCAGATTGGCAAGAACACCGCCAACATCCGCCTCTCCTTCACGGGCGGCATACAAGACGTGCCGGTGACCGCGTGGGTGTGGCCCGAGTTCACGTTTGAAGAGTATTTCGACGAAGGCAGCGGTGAGATTCTCCTCCCGAAGCAACCGGGGGGACTCTTCTCCTACGAGTACTTCAACGACGTCGAGGTCAGCCCGGACGGCGGGTATGTGGCCGTTGGATTCATCGACCAGGTCTCCGTCGTGTTAGACAAGGTCGGCGCCAAGAGCGTTGTGGAATTCGATGCTTACATGGCGAAGGCCGACATCACCGGCGAGAAGGTCTGGTCTATCAACTGGGGCGCGGGGGGATGGAGCGAAGCCTACGCCGTGGTTATGGCCGACGACGGCAACTATGTCGTTGCCGGCTGGCAGACGGTTGGGATCGACATAGAGACAAAGGGGCTTGAGCCGGGCGTGTACGCCCAACTCACCAAAGTCAGCCAGGACGGCGTGATTCTTTGGCAGAAGATGTATGGTAACGGAACCTGGTGGTCCTGGGGACTCCAGAAGACCGCCGACGGTGGTTTCATCCTCACCGGCGACAACAGCGCGCCTGGCATCCTTGCCGACGTTTACGTTCCTTTCCTCATCAAGACCGACGCAGACGGCGAGGTGGAATGGTCCAGAGAGTATGACACCCTCACCTACGACCACCTCGTCTACAACGTTGAAGTCACCGCGAACGGCGGGTATGTCGTCGTTGGCGACAGTATCCCGCTCATTGTGCCCGACAAGGAGGCGAGACCCAGCAAGCGTCCCGCGGAGGGAGAGAAGCAGCCGGCGAGCGGGCAGCTGTTCCTTATGAAGACCGATCCCAACGGGAATCTGCAGTGGATCGAAGAGTTCGGCGGCGAGAACGCTCAGATGGGCCGCGACGTCGTCGCACTTCCTGCACAGGGCGGCTATGCCGCATGCGGCACTTCCTACGAGGAAGGGCCGACGGAAGTCTATCTCGTCAAGGTGGACATCACGGGCGAGGAAGAGTGGTCCGAGACGTATGAGTTGGGCCTGGCAAGCAGCGCGAACGCAATCGTCCGCGACGACGCGGGCAACTACATCCTTGCCGGATGGGCCACGAACGGCCAATTCAAGCAGCCTTCTCCCCAGAATGCCTTCTTGCTCAAGGTCGATGACGAGGGCGTCTTCGACTGGGTTGAGTACCACTCGGAAGTCGCGGCCGACTGGTTTAGCGGATTGCGCATCGCGCCCGATTGCGGGTTCATCGCCGCGGGCGGAAGCCAGATTGACGACTTCCCGCTCGTTGATTCGGACGGCTACCTCGTGAAGACCGACGAGAACGGCGAGGTCGTCTTCGGCCCGTAACTGCAAGGTAACTTGACGGCATCCATACCCCTCCCGCGCCTGAATGCGCGGGAGGTGGCTCTCTCTGGGTCCTCGCGGCTGTTTGCCGGAACCTTGCGCCATGGGTGGAGTTGACACATGATTGAGAGTGGGTGGGTGGACGATTGTATTGGGGCGGTTGTCGCTCGGGACAGGGACGGACAGCAGGGAGATCTCTCCGCCCCAAGGAGGTGGTGAGGCAGAGTCTTCGCGCGCCCTCGGGATTGCCTCCTCAGACCGCAACCGCGACTGGCCAATAGTGGGAGGAGAAGACATGGCGAAATCATGGAAGCGACGGACTATGTTGGGCACACTGGTGCTGACCGCGATTCTTGTGTCCGGTTGTCCGGTACCGGGGAGCGGCGGATACCTTGTCTACCCGCTGTCTCTTGATTTCAGCGGCTACAAGGACGAACTGGTCGTTAACGTCAACAACTACTGCGCCGCCGACGGGCCATGGACCGCTTCTGTCGACGTACCGTGGCTGACGGTGACGCCGGACACCGGCGCCGGTGAGGCCACCCAAGTCACGGTGACCGTGACGCGGCCCGAGCTCAAGGCCATGGACATTGGGAAGAACGACGCCACCATCCGGTTCACCTTCTCCGGCGGCGTGCAGAACGTGCCGGTCACGGCTTGGCTCTGGCCCGACCTCACCTTCGAAGAATGGATCGACGAAGGGTCGGACCTCTTCCCCCCACCGAAGCAGCCGGGCGGCCTGATCTCCACGGAATACCTCAACGATGTCGAAGTCAGCCCGGACGGCGGCTATGTGGGCGTCGGGTTCATCTGGCAGGAAGCGTCTGACGCGGACTTCGGGGCCGACTCGGCGGCGAAGAACGTCGTCGTGGGCGACGCTTACGTCGTCAAGACGGACATCGACGGGGAGAAGATATGGTCCATCAACTGGGGAACCAGCGGATGGTCGGAAGCCAACGCTGTCGTGGTCGCCGACGACGGGAACTACGTCGTCGCCGGTTGGCAGACTGCTGGAGACGATTTCTTCGCCAAGGGATTCGATCCCCGGTTCTACGCCCAACTGACAAAGGTCAGCCAGGACGGCGTAATCATGTGGCAGAAGCTGTTCGGCGACGGAACCTGGTGGGCCAAGGACATCCAGAAGACCGCCGATGGCGGCTTCATCATCGCTGGCGACAATTTCAGCGACGGGTGGTCCGACGCCGATGTCTACGTGCCGTTGCTCATCAAAACGGACGCCGACGGCAACGAGGAGTGGTCCAAGCTCTACGACACGCTCACCTACGACCACTACGTCTACGGTGTCGACGTGGCCGATGACGGTACCATTGTCGTCGCGGGCCAGAGCTTCCCGCTGCCGCTCAAGGAAGACGCCAAGCCGACGAAACGGGGCGGAGACGAGGCCAAACAACTGCCGGAAATGTTGCGTCTGTTCCTCATGCGAACCGAACCAAATGGCAACGTCCAATGGCGCAGAGAGTTCACCGGCGAGGGCGGCGCTTACGGACGCGACGTCACCGCCCTTCCAGGTCAAGGCGGCTACGTGGCCTGCGGCGGCATACAGATTGGCCCGAGGGAGGCCGGATACGCCCTCAAGGTGGACATCACCGGCGAGGAAGTGTGGGGCGATTTCTTCGAAGTCGGAGATCTTACCGAATTCCATGCCGTCGTCCGCGACGACGATGGCAACTTCATGCTTGCGGGGAGGGCAGTTATGGAAGGATCTCCCAAGCAACCCTCATCCTTCGACGCGCTTCTTCTGAAGATCGACGGCGACGGAGTCCCTCAGTCGCCGCCCATCCTGTACGGCAACGATGGCCCTTGCTGGTTCAACGGTCTGCGCATGACGCCCGACGCCGGGTACATCGCCGTTGGCTCAAGCGTGTTCGATTTCCTTGGCCCCTGGGTGAGCGACGCCTACCTCGTCAAGACTGACCCAAGCGGCGAATTGGAGCACTGAGTAGTCCGATCACTCTGTCCTTTGCTCAACCCCCTCCCGCGCCTGAGCGCGCGGGAGGGGGTTCTTCTGAGTCGAATACTTGAGACTGCCTGTTTACCAAATCCCCCCGGCATGCTACGATACGCGTGAGCGTACAGGTCTGGAACGTAGCGCAGCATCGAGCGTATACGGGAGGAGTCAACATGTCGAAACCAAGGACCCGGTGGATGACCTTCGGTGTGCTCGTGCTGGCCGCGGCGGTCGTGTCCGGATGTCCGCTGGCGAAGGGCGGAGGATATCTCGCCTACCCGCTGGCGCTCGATTTCAGCGGCTACAAGAGCGAACTGACCGTCAACGTCACCAGCTACTGCGCCGCCAATGGCCCCTGGAAAGCTGCGGCTAGTGTCCCGTGGCTCGCAGTCTCCCCCGACACCGGCGCCGGTGAATATACCCAGGTCACCGTTGCGGTCACGCGTCCCGTATCCAAGGCGATGGAGATCGGCAAGAACACGGCCACCATCCGATTCACCTTCACCGGCGGGGTGCAAAAGGTGCCGGTCACAGCTTGGTTGTGGCCCGAGTCTACATTCGAAGAATCCTTCGACGAAGGCGACGGCGAGATTCCGTTCCCAAAGCAGGGCGGGACGCTCGTCTCCAACGAGTACCTCAACGACGTTGAGGTGAGCCCGGACGGAGGGTATCTGGGCGTCGGGTATATAGACCAGACCGTGGTGGATCTCAATCCCAAGTCCAGTCCCGCCGCGAAGAGCGTTGTCGTGAGCGATGCCTACGTGATCAAGACCGACACTGACGGCGAGAAGCTCTGGTCCATCAACTGGGGAGGCGACGGATGGACCGAGGCCTACGCCGCCGTGGTCGCCGACGACGGCAACTATGTCATTGCCGGCTGGCAGGCGCCAGGTTTCGACGTCCCGACGAAGGGACTCCAGCAAGGTTTCTATGTTCAACTGACCAAGGTCAGCCCGGATGGCTTGATTCTGTGGCAGAAGGTGTATGGCGACGGAACCTGGTGGGCTTGGGGCATCCAGAAGACTGCTGACGGTGGGTTCATCATCGCCGGAGACAACTCCACGCCCGCATCCGACGCTGCCGTCTACATGCCGTTCCTGATCAAGACGGACGCCGACGGGAACGAGGAATGGTCAAAGCTCTACGACACGCTCACCTATGACCATTTCGTCTACGGTGTTGACGTGGCAGACAACGGGACCTTCATCGTTGTTGGCGAGAGCTTCCCCTTCCTTCCGCCGGACAAAGGCGTACGACCCGCGAAGATCTCGAGGAACGGCGCCAAGCAGCCGACAACGTCGGAACTCTTCCTGATGAGGACCCTACCAAACGGTAGCGTTCAGTGGCGCGAGGAGTTTGGCGGACCGGGGGAGGGGGACTACGGCCGTGATGTCATTGCCCTGCCCGGTCAGAGCGGATACATGGCCTGTGGCGCCTCCGAATCCTACGACGAATCGTGGCAGATCTATCTGGTGAAGGTCGATATCACCGGTGCGGAAGTGTGGCACGAGACCTATGAGATAGGTTCGCAGAGTCAGGCCGAGGCCGTCGTCCGCGACGACGGGGGCAACTTCATGATCGCCGGCTGGACCAATTTGACCGACCCCGGGAAGCAGCCCCCTTCCTTCGACGCGCTCCTGCTGAAGGTGGATGACGAAGGCGTTCCTTCCATTCCCAACATCTACGGAGATGAAGATGGAGAGCAGTTCCACGGCCTGCGCATGGCGCCCGACGGTGGCTACATCGCCGGTGGGCGAGGCTGGTTCGAGGAATTCATCTTCTCCACATCCGACGTCTACCTCGTGAAGACGAACGACGAGGGAGAGGTATTCCTCGCTCCCTAGTGTCTGCGTGGGCTCGATAGCCGACCCCTCCCGCGCCTGCAGGCGCGGGAGGGGCCTATCTTCTTGCTGAGGCAACGGCGCCCGTGGGTTCTAGGACGCCAGCGATTTCGCCACATTCTCCAGCATCGCGCTGATGCGGCCGGTGTCTGACAGCAGCGCGGGCCACGTCTTCTCTATCACATCCAGCAGCGCCAGGGATTGGTCAACCTGCAATGCTGCATCTTCCGTCATGTCCGCCGCGAGGAAGTCGACCACGCCGTTCGTCTCGACACCGTTCTCGTTGCCTTCGAGGAGAGACAACACGTTCAACAACAGCCTCCGGGCCTCATGGTTGGGGCTTGGTTTCGCCAGCAGTTCACGAAGCCATTCAATGGCAAGCCATGTGGCGTCCTCTGCGGTCACTACCTCGACTTGGCGGGTGTCATACCCACTGTCCCCGTCGTCGTCCTCCACATCGAGTCCGATGGTGAAGACGCCCGCGGCCGAGTACGCGTGGGAGACGCTCAGAGAGCCCGTTGCCCCGCCCAGACAGTCCGTAAGCTGGAACCCCGGCTGACCAGAGGAACTCATTGCGCCATCGTCCCAATCAACGTCCGCCGTGTGCGTGTCCACCACACCCGCGTCCGCAAAGCTCCCGTCCAGCGTGTACGGAACATTCTCCACGAGCACCGGCATGTTCGCGTCGACAGGCACGCCGTCCGGGTCGCTCACCGTGTCGATGTGCGCCTCGGGTGACAGGTTGAACACGGCGATGTACGCCGTTTCCGTGCTGAACGCGTTGATCCCATGCTCCCAGTACAGGTTGCTGAAGCCCGTGCAGTCAACGGATTCGATGCTCACGGAGCCATCGACGTAGGTGCCCTCGATAGCGTTGTACGTAGGAGTCTCCCCGAGGAGGTCGCCCGATAGTTCCCCCAGTGGCGGTACCGTTCGTATCAACCAGTTGTAGCCCAACACCGTGCCTCTGCTCGCACCCGAAAAGCTCAAAGAACTGAACTTGTCGCCGTTGTTGTTGGTGTGCAGGTTCCTGATGACACTGACCTCGCCTGCGCCGTTCAGCGGGAGTTTCGTCGCGCCCGTGCTACTGAAGTCGCTGTAAATGGTGAAATGCCCGCCCGGAGGCGCGAACCAGCGCAACGAGGAGGCCGCGTCGTCGAATCCGTCGTGCAATATGCTCTTGTCGTCGATTCGCGAGAAATTGTGCCACGTCCGCTTGGCCTTGTCGCAAAGGTCGAACATGACACTGTCGCTGGTGTACCCCGTATCCTCGTAGGCTTCGACCCATGGTTCAGCGACTGGAGGCTGGGTGTCCGAGCAATCGAGCACTATCGAACTCCCCTCCTTCACCATGTAGCCGCCACCCGTCCCCCTCACGTCTACCCGCGGCGCATAGGCCGGGCTGTTCGGATGGTACACGTCCCTGTGACGGAACTCGGCCATCTTGTACGTGTCGCCAGGCCCCATCGTCCAGTGCTCAGAGGCATACAGGATCATCTCGCCCATCGGACTCACGTAAAGCCCCGTGCCCGCCGCGAAATTCGCCTGCTTGCTGTCGCCGATACCCCACCCCAACACCTGTGTCCACATGTGCTTGCTGGCCACTTCGGTGAGCGTCACCGGGCCGCCGCCCTGCAGCAACCCCGTCGTTGAGCTCACAGGAAGGCCCACTCTGTAGAGCCGGGCCTCGTCGTGGCCGGTAGCAGCGGCCGTGGGCGTTGTGGAGTCCGTGTTCCGAAGCGCGACCATGTACAACCGGCCGTCATCGTCCCACACGAAGTCGATGCCTTGGTAGCAGCCGACGTACGGCGGCAACGACGGCGGGGGATCGGTCTTCACGGGCCAGTACCCGCTCACCTCGGAATGATCCCATTCATCATAGAGTTCAAACCTTCCGACGCCGCGCGCTTCCTCGCCAGGTGGCGGAAGGTGACCAAGGTCACGTAGATCGGTCACGTTCGTGAGCCAGAACTCCACTTTCTCGTTGTGTCCCCAAGTGAAGGCCATCAGATATCGTCCGTCCGGCTCCGGCAGCTTGGTCATGCCCAGGATTCCGGCGTCGTGCTCAGGGCGCCCGCCATCGCCGTCCAGATCGAGGGAGTACGACAAGAATGTCGGCTCCGCTGGCAGTGGCGACAGGTCCATGAAAATGACCTTTGCGTGAGGATCGCCGGGCGCAACCGGCTTCTCGCAGGGAATGGGCACGATGTCATCAACAATCTGCATACACCCTGGATGCAGGTAGACGTGCGAATCGCCGACGGAGCCCGTGGAGGGGGGGGCCGTGAAGTGATAGACCACCTCGTCGGCGGCCGGGGGAATAGTACTGTCCACATGCACGCCGAACAGCATGCGGTTTGAGCGCATCCGCTCACCCGTCGTGTTGCGCGATCGCATCTTGACCACCAGGATGGTCGAACTGTTTAGAGCCTCCGCACTCCGTGTCAGAACGAGGTATGGGGTGCCCCTTCCCGGGCGCCGCACCAGGCCCTGATTGTGGTTGTCGTAGATCTCCGTCGGGGGTAGGGCGTCGCAGTATGGACCCTGGTTAGCGTGCTTATGAAACCCCATCCATTCGCCATGATGCTTCAGCGCGCTGAACTGTGCTTCCACGTCCGGAACGCACCATTCCGCGTGTACCACCGCACCGGGGTACCCCGCCCACGACGACGTCGCGGGATCGTCGATGTCATCCGGGGGCGTCTCGGGGGGATCGTCCACATCCGGCGTGCCCGGATCGACCGGATCCTCAACTGGCGGGGATTGGTTGCTTCCGCCGGTCCCCGTCGTTTCCGGGCAGCCCGGAAACAGGACCGCGGCCAGGAGTGAAAGTATGCAGACAGACACGAAACGACGACGCATGATGCCCCCTCACCAGCGCGACACCGAATACCTTGCACTCCGTCTCTGGCGTGCGCTACGTTCGGCCCCAAAAAGAAATGTAGAACGCGCTGCACGGTCGCAACGGACACACGCCCGTTCCCGGCTTCGCCCTTCCGGCCGGAATCCGTGCGCCTCGCGGCCCCGCCCAAGGGATGCCCCGCGAAACCCGCCCCTACTGACGCGCATTCGATCACCGGTAGACTACATGCTACCTCGCACCACGTCAATGCACGCTCTTCTCGCGCGAGGCCCGTTCACTGTCCCTCGTCTGCCCCTCGCGCGCGTAGCGCGTCGTCCGCACGGTTTACTCCAACCGCATGCCGTGGTAGACTAAGAGACCACGACTCGGAATTCGCAGGAACGGGGGGCACATGCGCAAGACACCATGGCGCGCGCTGTTTATTTCCATAGCATTGCTTGCAACAACAAGCTTGATCGGGTGTCCCATGCCCTCAATCGGCCGAGGCCTATCCGTCTGGCCGCTGACACTGGACTTCGGTGGCGTGAAGGATGAACTGACCCTCCATGTCACAAGCTATTGTGAAGGGAATATACGGTGGCGAGCCGAGGCCGACGTGCCCTGGCTCACCGTGACTCCGGCGTGTGCCTTTGACGAATATACCAGCGTGACCGTCGCGGTCACCCGCCCCCTGGCCAAGGAGTTGTCGGTGGGCAGAAACACAGCGTCCATCCGATTCACCGGGGACGGCGCAGTGAAAGTGATACCCGTCACCGTGTGGGTATGGCCCGAGTTCTCCTTTGAGGAGTACTATGACGAGGCTGGTAGCGGCTTTCCTCTGAAGCAGCCGCCGGGCGCATTCATCTCCTACGAGTATGCGAACGACGTGGAAGTCTCCCCGGACGGCGGCTACGTCGCCGTGGGCTACATCGAGCAGTTCAGCGACGAGCCGCTGAACGCGCCCGCGAAGAACGTCGTCGACAGCGACGCTTACCTGCTGAAGGTCGGTCTCGACGGGGAACAGGAATGGTCGATCAACTGGGGCGGTGGCGGCGGCGATGAAGCCATGGCCGTCGTGGCGACGGACGACGGCGATTACGTTGTTGCCGGATGGCAGATGGTCGGGGACGACTTCTTCGACAAGGGCCTCACCCCGGGCGTTTACGCCCAACTGACGAAGGTCAGTCCCGACGGTGTCATCGTCTGGCAGAAGATGTACGGCGACGGATCCTGGTGGGCATGGGCGCTGGCGCAAACCGATGACGGTGGGTTCATCCTTGCGGGCGACGACGCCCTCGCCGGCGGCTTACCTTTCTACACGCCTTTCCTCATCAAGACGGACGCGGACGGCAATCAGGAATGGGCCAAGACGTATCTCGGCCCCGCTGACTACTACGTGTATGGCATCAACGTCGCTTCGGATGGCGGGTTCATCGTGGTCGGTGAAACACTCCGATTCGGCGTGGCGACGAAGCACGCCAAGGCGTCGACCGAGGCGCCGAAACAGGGGGTCGAACTGTCGCTGATGCTGATGAGAACCGACCCGAACGGGAACCTCCAATGGCGCGAGGATTTCGGTGGCCCCGGATACGACACAGGCCGCGACGTGCTGGCGCTGCCACGACAAGGCGGCTACCTGGCCTGCGGCGCGTCGGACTCCTTCGATCCCGACCTCTCGCCCTACCTTATCAAAGTCGACGTCGCCGGTGAGGAGGAGTGGTACGAGACCTATGATCTCGAATCGCCCGCACAAGCGAATGCCCTTGTCCTGGACCACATGGGCAATCCCGTGCTTGCCGGCTGGGTGCAAGATGAGGGCCTACCCAAGCAGGTCGGCGATACCGACGCGTTTCTTCTCAAGGATCCCTTCGACGAAAGCGACGCGTGGCTCGCCCTTTATGGCGGTGAAGACAACGAGTTCTTCGCGGGCCTGCGCATGGCGCCGGACCAAGGTTTCATCTGCGGCGGCGGCAGCGAAGTGGACTTCATCTTCAGCGAATCCGACGTCTATCTCGTGAAGACCGACGAGAACGGCGAAGTCGACGACTGACTTTCGGCTTGAGTGTGTGATGGATTCAGACCCCGCCCGCGTAACGCGCAGGCGGGGTTTCTTGATGCCTCAGCCCGGAGTTGACCCGCATCACCTCATCTGCGCACAATGCCGTCCGACCCTTGCAGGACACGGACCAGCATTCCAACCGAGACGCACAGGAGGTACTTATGCGCCGGTTCACGTTGCCCGCCGCTCTTGTACTGATGACCACAATCGCATCGGCCCAGCCCTCCAACGGCCTCGCCGCCCACTGGACCTTCGACAACGACGATGCGCCCGGCCTGCGCATCATGGACGGGTCGCCAAACCACTGCGACGGCCAGCTACACGGTGCGGCCTGGGCACCTGCCGACGAAGGGCAGGTCCTCATCTTCTCCGACAATGCGCACAGAGCGGATATGGGCGCCCCAAAGGCACTGGGCATTTCCGGACCCATCACCCTCGAACTGTGGTTAAAGGCGTCGAAGGTTCCGGGCGCCGAATGCGGGATTGCGGGCAAATCTATCCAGAGCTACGGACTCACCTGGTACAAGGACGGCCGGTGCTACTGGTACATCGGCGACGGGGGCAACAAGTGCAGCGCGTCATTGGCAACGGGCCTGTGGATTCACATCACCGCCACCTTCGACGGCGAGACGATGCGCCTGTATGTCAACGGCGAACAGCAGGACCAACACACCAGCAGGCACAACACGATCCCCAGCGACGCCGACTTCCAGATCGGCCGTATCCGCCGCGCCGCGAATCAACCCGCCCAACTGGCCGGATTTCCCGGAGCCATCGACGATGTCCGTGTGTACACCCGTGCCCTGACCGCCGAGGAGGCGCTCGCCCATTTCAACGAGGAGGCCACGCGCTACGGCGGCCACTCCAGCTCAGACGCCTTCGCTTTGTACCCCTACTACTATCCGGAATCGCAACAACTGCTAGTGGATGTAGATGCCAGTGCCTTGTTCCCCGTGCCCAAGGCCCTCAATGTGGCGCTTCGTGCCGTTGACACTGAAGATGGACGCGAACTCGGTTCGGCGAAACTCGATCTTGCCCAAGGCGGTCTGATCGTAAGAGACGCCGCGCTGACCTGTGAGGCGATTGACGGCTCGCGCATCCGTGTCGTGGCCCAACTCATCGAGAACGGCAAAGTCCGTGCCGAGAAGACAGCCGCTCCGCTCAACCTGGACGCGCCGCCCTTGCCGTCGGCCCACACGCAAACAGCCCCGCCTCTGCCCGCCAAGCCCGATCGCCCAACACCCGACCTGAAACTCACGAGCGGTGGTGCCTTCACGGTCGGCGTGGGCGGCAGCAGCTTGCTCGTCCGCTCCTCCTTTTCCTACCCAGACGGCGGGTACAACGAGTTCGGACCGGGGGAGAGGAAGCCGGAACCTGCATGGAAGCCCAGGACCGAGAACGGTGCCAACGGCGAGTTCCGCGCAAGCGCCGCCGGCACCCACTACACCCTCGACCGAGTCATGAAGGTCTTGCCGGGACGCGTCCTCGTTCACGACACCTTCACCAACACAACCGAAGAGCCCATCGGCATCCTGGTCGATCACACCTTGGATGGTTCGAGTTTCGAGAAGGTACGCGTCACGAACCATGAGAACCCAAGCGTCTTCCTGGAGGTCGGCGACATGGGCGCGGGGCTCGTGGCGTTGGACGACGTGTTCCTCGAACACTACGCCACCACCAACACCGACAAGACCGGCGCCCTGTCCTCCCACAAGTTCGCCCTGGACGCCAAGGCGTCGTACACCCTCGAATGGGCCGTATACGTGACCGCCCCGCCCGACTATTACGCCTTCATCAACGCCATCCGCGAGGACGAGAGCCTCATCCGCCTTGTAGAAGGCGCGTTTGCGTTCATCGGACCCCACGGCCCCGTGCCCACCGAAGAATTCATCCGCTGGCGCGGCGTGAAGTACCTGAGCCTGGGATGCCTCAGCAACCCACCCGACGAACCCGGCCTTTCCCTGGAAGGCGTCGAGTTCGCGGAGTACCCCAAGCTTCGCGTAGAGTTGAACCAGATCTTCGACGAGATCCACGAAACCTTCCCCGACATGAAGACCATGTTCCACGTCGCCCACAGCCTGTACACGACCAATCGGCCCGAGGAGCTCTTTCCAGGCGCACGCACTATCGACGCCAACGGAAGACAGACCATGTACGGCGGCGACAACCGTGACTACTACATCCGCTACTTCGATGAACCCTTTGTCGACGATGGCTGGCGCTGGTACATCTTCTATCCCACAATGGACAACAGCTACGGCCCCGTCATGCTTGATGCCATCGACCAGATGATTGCGGAGATAGGGTGCAAGAGTCTGTTCGCCGATGGATACACACACGGGTACGGCGGCCGGTTCACCTACGACCGGTGGGACGGTCACACCGCCGACATCGACCCCGACACCAAGCGCATTACGCGTACCTACGCCTCCGTGAATCTTCTCGCCAATGACGTCCTTGTCGAAACCGCCCGCCGCATCCGTGAGGCCGGCGGCGTGGTCATCTGCAACAGCTATCCCGGCCCCCGGTCGGTGAGCAGTCAACCGAACGTGCTCTACTGCATGGAAGGTGCCTCGGGCGCGATCAACCTGACGCGCCTCTACCTTACGCCCAGCGTTATCTCGCTCGGAAACCACATCCTCCTCAAAGGCAAGGGTGACCGCGAGGTCTACGACGACATCCTCGACAAACTCGAGTATGGCGGGCTCTACTGGTTCTACGGCGAAACCATGACCCGCCCCGCGGCGACCGTGCACATGTATCCCATCACCCAGGAGGAGATCGGCCCCGGGTGGGTCAAGGGACCGGAACGCATTGTCACAAGAGTCTCCGGAGTGTATGGCTGGACCAGTGGCCCGAATCTTCACCGAACCTATCGCTGGGATGGACGCGGCATGCCTACCCATGCGCCGGTCCTCACCACGGTTGACGACACAGGCGTCCGCAGCCTCGTCGACCTCCGTCACCACGAGCTGGCCGTGATCGAACCCATTCCCGTCACCCTCGAAGCAGAATCCCCCGTGAACCTATACGTCCGCGAGTACGGGCCGGACGGTATCCGGCTGGACCTGAGCACGGCAAGCGGCCCCGTTCGCCTCGCCGTGCGTACCGGCGAGTTCGCCCTCCGTGCGGGCGCGTCGTATGCGGCGCGAGTGGGGGAGAACCCCGAGCAGAGGATCAAGGCCAGCGGTGACGGCGTCCTCGCCTTTGACATCCAAGCCCTCGCGGATGGTCAGCCCGTGGCCATCACCCTGTGCCCGTCTTCTCAGTGATCGGTACCGCGCAATTCGGTCATCGTTTGACAGGGATTGGGGCCTTTGTTATTATCGTGCGGCCTGGTGTCGTTATTCCCTTAGCGTGTCATGTGTTGCTATGATCCGAACGGCATAACGGATTCATTTTCGTTGAACTGAGAGGTGTCGTCTCGTGCCCACTGTCATCCAAACCGAGGGCTTGACCAAGGTCTACGAGGGCGCCCTGAGAAGTCAGGATGTCCTCGCGCTCAAGGACCTCAATATCCAAGTCAATGAGGGGGAGATCTTCGGATTTCTGGGGCCCAACGGCTCCGGGAAAACGACGACCATCAAGATGCTCCTCGGACTGCTGTTCCCCACCGAAGGCTCTATCACCCT
The DNA here is from genome assembly GCA_024231375.1 of bacterium. Next base: position 45,978 of record JAAEQP010001230.1, read on the forward strand.
TCTTGAGAAGTACAGTCCGTCGGACGTGTCTGTCCGGAAGAGCATCGGATACCTTCCTGAAGGCGCCTACTACCCCGATTTCCTGCGCGGCGA
>JAAEQP010001231.1 GCA_024231375.1 bacterium
GGCGCCAACACGGCCGTCTTCAAGAACTGACGGCGGTCAATCGTCATCTGCATCGTCTTCGCTCTCCTCTCACCGGCCTCAGCGGGTCATGTCCATTCGCACGACGAACCCCAGCTAACCTGATCACGCACAGGTGTGTCAACTGAGAACCCGGCACGACCGTTCTGCAAGCGGCGGAACGGTCCCGTGAATACAACCGCGCCTGCCCGCGTCCAGTCCAACGACAGTAGGGGGCTCGAACCCGCCCCGGACGGCGGCTCCGGACCCCACCCGCGGGGGCGTAAGGTGTTGTGAAATCGGGTTGTGTCACGGATACCGTAATGGTATACTCGACCGTGAAAAGAGGGAACCTTTTTGGGGACCCGGGGATAGTACTCATGACGGACGGAACAGACCAAGTTGAGAGAGGGTCCATGGCGAAGCAACAAGGGGCAGCAGCTAACGCACTGAATCGGAACCGGTTACGGGTTCTGAGCCCTGAGGGCACGCCCATCCCAGAGATGGGTGACGAGTCCCTTATGCTACAGTACGCCACCGGCGACGAAGACGCGTTCGCGGAACTCCTCAATCGGCATCAGCGCGGCGTGCTCAATTACATCTACCGCATGGTGCAGAACCGTCAAGTCGCCGAAGAGCTTACCCAGGAAGTGTTTATCGCACTCGTGAAGAACGCGGCCCGGTACCAGCCCATGGCCA
>JAAEQP010001232.1 GCA_024231375.1 bacterium
CTTCGAATCGACCACCCGGAAGGTGGCCCAGATGGAGCAGATGATCGCTTGTGGTGCGCGGGTCTTCTTGGGATTGGGATGGGCGGGCAGCTTGAATCCGTGTGCGCCCACCGGCTCGTTGCTCGTGCCGACGACGTGTATCCGCGAGGAAGGGACATCGTCCCATTACTTGGCGAGGGATGTTGTGGTGAGCGCCGACCCGCGCTTGGTGTCCATCTTGGAGCAGGCCGCGCAAGCGGAAGGAATGCCGGTGAACGTTGGGCCACACTGGACGACCGACGCCATCTATCGCGAGGGCGCGGAGAAAGTCGCCGCGTACCGCGAGTTCGGCGTGCTGGGCGTGGATATGGAGACTTCCGCGATGGTCGCGTTGGGGCAGGTGCGCGGTGTCGCGGTGGCCAATGTCCTGGTCGTCAGCGACACACTCTGGGGCGAATGGGCGATGTCCTTCCATACGGATGAGATGCGAGAAGCGACCATTCGCACGGAGCAGGTGATTATGCGCGCATTGGACACGGTGGTTTTACGTTATAAAGAGGGATTGTTTGAGGAGTAGTTTGTTTCTTCAGATAGGTTGCGTTTAAACGCCGTGAAACGTGAAGACGTGAAACGTGA
>JAAEQP010001233.1 GCA_024231375.1 bacterium
GGACAAGAAGGTCCTGCTCTTCGAGACACACACCGCTATGTGGTGGCCGTTCGCCACCGTGTACTGGGCGGGGCTGGGCAAGACTCCATTCCTGGATGCGTACGACTACCCCACCCACGGCCACGACACGCACAACCACGCGTTCTGCGACGGACACGTCGAGAGCAACCGCCGGGGCCTCGATAGCTGGGCATACTGGAAGTGGGACTGGGAGTGGTAGGCCCACGACGCGACGTGACCGCAACGGATCATGCGTAGGTATCGAATCCTTCCTTAACGGCTTCGGCCGACAACCACAGAACCGCCAACAAGGGCAGTGCACCATGACAGTGAACAGAGCATCCTCGATCATCGCGGCCAGTCTTGCCTTGTGCGGGATATGGGCGTCCGTAACGTTTGCCGGCGTGAACATCGTTCGAAACGCGGGCTTTGAGCTGGATGCACGGTTCAACGGCGGCCCGGTGCGCGTGGGGTTCGAGCAACGAATGCTGATCCACGCCGGCAGCACC
>JAAEQP010001234.1 GCA_024231375.1 bacterium
GAGAAGGTCATTGCCTTCGACGAAACCGGCCAGCGGAAGTGGGTGTTTGTGTCCGAGATGCATCCCGACGTGTTCCGCGCCGCCAAAACCTACTGGTTCAAGTCCGCCCCGGGCCACGAAGGCATCCACGGCCTGCACACCGGGGTGTTCCTGGACGGTAAGAGCCAGGCTCTCGTGGGAAGCGCATGTACCCTCGAAATCCTCGACGAGAACGGCCAGCTTGTTGAACGGCTTCCTCAATTCTGGGGCAAGGTCTCTACCTTCCGCATCGTCAACGGTCCGGGCGACACGCTGGACCTGTTGGCAGCGCGCAAGTACAACGGCACCCACCGCGTGGGCGTGGTCAACAACGAGACGCTCAACCCCAACGTGCGCCGCTTCAACTCCGTGCCCAGGGGATACACCTTTGTGGGCGGGTGGTCGAGCATGAACCGCCACCACCTGTTCTACGAGGATTTTGACGGCGACGGCCAGAACGAACTCATGAGCGAGATTAACGGTACTTGGAACCGCGTCACCGTGTGGGACCGGGGCGGCACCGCCAAGTACGACGCCAGCTTCGGTCCAGGCGACCGGATTCCGGCCCTCAACATGCGCGATATCGACATTGCCGACCTCAACGGCGACACAAACCCCGACATCGTAGTGGCCACCGCGCGCAAAATGCTCATCGCCCTGACAGGAACCTGCGAGAAACTGTGGGCTCGAGGCCTCCCCTCCCCCCCGAAGGTCATGGATTGCATAACGACGCAAGAACAGCCCTGGATCGTCGTGGGATGCGAAGATGGGTCCGTGCATGTGTTCGACCGTGAGGGAAAGCACCGGTATGCAGGAACGTTGCCCAGTGCCCCCACATGCATCGCGGAACTGCCTGATGGAGAGAGGTCGACGAGCGTGCTCGCAACAAATGCCGGAGATGTTGTGTCTTTCGCAATCCCCTGAGGAAGATGTCCCTGGTGGTGGCTCACTGAAGCCCTTCTACAGTCAGGCACAAAGAAGGTCGCGGTCCACGCGAAAACACTTGCAGCAGCCGCGGCGCTTCTTGTAGGCTGCGCCCGTAGTTCAAGACGAGCGCCTTACCACACTTCGTGTGTTGCAGTCCGGTTTGAACCCCAGGTTCTGCGAAACCGAGAGGCGCGATGCTTTCCACGGAATTGAGGTCAAGGAGTGAGTCCTGTTGAATCGTAGCGGTTCAAGTCTGGTCGCCGTGCTGCTTCTGCATTGCCTTTGCGTCCTTACTGTAGCTGCAGAGGACCCCAATCCGCCGACTATTCGGTCGACATCGGGCGCGTGGCCCATCCGCCGCCAATGGACGCCCGCGGAGACACAGCACTACGCCCGGTGGGTCGAACACATCTACCTGATGAAGACCAAAGGGAGCGTGGAGCAACGCATCGGCAAACTTGAACGCGTTCTCACCGATCCCGAAATGAACCTGCTCGAGGACCCGGCGTTTGCGGGGGAAGGCTCGAATCCGCAACTGCCCAAGAGCCTCATCCGGTCCATGCACCACCTGATGGATTGCGGCAAGTTCACTGCCTTCGTGCCCGCCTACTATGCCTACCGCCGCGCGTTGCCCTGGATGACCACCTCCGTCCGATCGGGCAAAGGCGACATCCGCACGTCGCCCTACAACATACCCGTACGATGCGTGAACAGTTTCACGTGCGGTTCCCCCAGTGTGTTCTTCAGGAACGCTGTAGGCTGCTTCATCTCCGGCAACTATCGCGTCAACATCGACGGCAAGAACGCGCATCTCTCCGACACAGTACCCGTGGCGCTTAACCGGCGATACCTCTTGCCCGGCTGCATCAACTACATCGATGGCCACTGTCTGGTGCTGGCGCGCGTTTCCGAGTACGGCGAACTGCACTTCCTCAATTGCAGCACCGCCCGGACCCGCGACATCTTCTCCTACAACGGCATGAACGTCGTGTCCGGCATTACGCCGCGCGGATATGACCCGGACGGCGAGTGGAACGGTTGCTTTCAGGGGTTGCGTGTCCTGCGCTATCCCATTGCCATTACCAACTCGAAAGGCCGCGTAATCGACGTCCGGCGACGTACCGATGAAGAGATGGTGGAGTTTGGCTTCTCGACGGAGCAGTACGACATCATCCGCGAGATCTACATCAACCACTACATTACTGAGGGCGACCTGAAGCCGGAGAGCTTCCACGACCTCATCCGTCTGCGCATGAAGACGGTGGACTCGCTTGCACCGCTCAAGTTCATGGAGGAATACGTCGATGATCTCCTCGATGCCTATGTCTTGCGCGAACGATTCGTGCAGGATGGGTGGCGCCATGTGCAGGCCAAAGGCTGGATTACGTATCCCGAGGAGCGACGCGACGAGAATATCTTCCAGGCAAAGGGCCGATGGGAAACCTGGAGTTCGCCATCATCCGACGTCGACCGCAGAAACAAGTACTTCTACCTCGCGGATTGGATCGATTATGCCATCCGGTTGTATGGCCTCGTCCCGACACTCATTGACCTGACCGGTCTGGAGAAGTACGAGGTCGAAACCCAGTCCGATCTCGCCGAGGCGCTCATCGCTGAGAAGAACCGGCTCTTCGCCGATCACAGCATGGAGTACGCGAATACTCCGGGCGAGAAGATCAGCATGACACTTCTCGATATTGAACAGCGCCTGTACGACTTGTCCTTCGACCCAAATCACCCCCCGGAACTACGTTGGGGCGCCCCCATGGATAGCGATGAACGCGCGTCAGCACCGAAGACCTATACCCCCCTTCCTAACGGCATGAAGATCCCCATGGAAGACGCCTATCGCTGGGAAGCGTACTACCGCTCATTGGGAATGCGCGAGACGGACATGAGTTGCCTGCGGGGGATGTTCACGACCGGCTATCCGATTCGTGCCAAGCTCGACGCCCAAGTCGGCAGGTGGATCCAGGACGAGTCGGAAATCGTTGAGGAGGTCGTGGATTCTGAGGAGGCGGAGGTGACCGAATCCGCCGAGACAGCCCAAAAGCCGGAGGTTGCCCAATCCGAGGAGGCCGTGACTCCTGAGGAGGCGGAGCCGGTGCAAGCCCCCCCGACAGTCGAAGCAACGGAAGCAAGCGCCCCGTCTGACGATGCGGACCCGTCGAGTGGACGACGTGATGGTAAGCGAAGATGGTGGCGTCTATTCAGGCGCGACAAGGCGGAGAGGAACCGTTGACAGACCAGCACAGCATGACTCGTTGGCGCCCTGCACAGAGGTGCTTTCTCACTCGACGCATACCGTCCTTTGTGTGGGCAGCGTGTCTTGTGGCCTTGTCCCCCGGAGCATTCGCAACTGATGTCAATCCGCCGTCCCTCCATTCTGAACAAGGCGCTTGGCCCATAACGCGGCAATGGACGACTGAGGAAGTCCGCCACTACGCCAAATGGGTCCACCACATATACGAGGTGAAGATAGAGGGCACGCGAAAGCAGCAGATCGCCAGGCTCGAACGCGTGCTGACCGACCCCGAGATGAACCTGCTGCTTGACCCCGAATTCGCGGGCGAGGGGTGTAACGGCCAACTCGATCTCGGCACCATTCGCGCACTGCACAGCGTCGTGGACTGCGCGAAGCTATCCGTCACGTTCAGTTCATACTACGCCTACCGGCGCGGGTTGCCGTGGATGGTCAACTGTGTCCGCGCATGCGACGGCAGCGACGTGCGCACCGCCGACCATACCATCCCCGCCGGTGCGATGAGTTCGTTCGAGTATGACTCGGCCGGAACCTTCTTTCGCGACGCGGTCACCTGTTCGTGTACGGGAAACTTCCGCGTCGAATTGAACGGAGACCGCTCCGAACTTTCCGACACCCTTCCCGTGGCGATTACACGCGACCATCTTATGCCGGGGTGCTTGTTCTATCAGGACGGCCACGTGCTGATCCTGGCGGCTATCACCCCCTATGGTGAACCGCGATTTCTTGACGCGACCGTGGCCGCCTCACGCGACATCTACGCGTTCAACGGCTTCAATGCCGTCTTCGGAATATCGCCGAGACGCGCCGGCGCGCAGGGCGAGGAGTATGCGGGGTGTTTCCGAGGCTTCCGTGTGTATCGCTGGCCCATCGCCGAGGTGGACGATACCGGCGCAATCAGGCAAGTCAGACGTCGGACCGACGACGAGATGAGAGACTTTGGTTTTTCCTCCGAGCAATACGACCGAATGGAGGAACTCACTGCCACTCAGATGATTGTGGAAGACGGCGCCTCAGTCGACAGCTTCCATCAGTTCATCCGGCTCCGTCTGCGTACGGCGAGTTGCGCAAACCCTACCGCCGACATCACAGCCTTCGCCAACGAGATGTTGGCCCTGCTCAGAGAACGGGAGCGGCGTGTCCAGGCGGCCTGGCGGGACGTCAACGAGAACGGTCCCGTGACCTTTCCTGAGGCCAGCGTCTACCGCAACGTCTATACGGCCGGCGGACGCTGGGGACAGCACGCCACGGCCTTCAGTGACGCCGCGATCCGGGCCAGGTATGTTGGTCTTGCCAATGACCTCGACAACGCCATCGTGTGGTTTGACCGGAGTGCGGACGAGGTCATCCTTGACGACATGAACAAGCACGCAATCTGGAGCCCTGCCGACCTTGCCGAGGCAGTCCTTCGCGCCAAGAGCCGCATCTTCGCGGACACTGTCCTCGAATACACGAATTCAGCCGGACGGCCGGTTCGAGTTTCACTGCTCGATGTCGAGAAACGGCTCCCCGACATGTCCTTCGACCCGAATCATCCACCCGAACTGCGGTGGGGCGCCCCGCCCGGCAGCCGTGAAGCCCGGCGCTGCCCCAGCAAGGGCACGCCCCTGCCCGAAGGCGATGAGATACCGATGGAGGAGGCCTATCGCCGCGAAGCCTACTACCGCTCCATTGCCCAATGGGAACCCGACCAGAGCTATCTCCGCGAAATGTTCACCACGGGATTCCCTGTGCATCAGGGCCTGAACCAACGCCTCCGCCGTGCGTGGTACGACGGTTCTTCGCCCCCACTCGTCCCCCACAACGGCAAGGCCGCTTGGGTGAAGGAGTCCGAAATCGCCCAGTCTCGCCGCCTTGCGGAGTGACGTCCCCTGAAAGGAAGCGAAGAACCGGGAACCCGCGAGCGGGACCTGCACCAAGCGAGCGTAGCGAGACGGGACTGGGGAGCCGTTAAAGAAGTCACATTCCCACCAGAACAGAAGCGACAAACGGGGACTGCCAAGCTCTTGCGTCCCATTATTGCGCTTCTTAGGGCAACAATGGGTGGCTGTCCCCCGCTTATCGCGAACTACGCGCCAGAGCCGAGACGTTCTCTGGGAGAGAAGCATAGGTGGAGTCTACCCCTCAGCGTCATTCCCGCGAACGCGGGAATCCAGGAACTGCGCGTGGCGCGCCCCGGGACTCTCTGAATCCCCGCTTTCGCGGGGATGACGGAAGTGGCTTCGGGTGGATTCAGCGCAGGCACCGGTACTTTCTCAACAACTCCACTGCCCCTGGCATCCCCCGTCTACGTCATCCCGAGCGAAGCCGAGGGATCTCTTGTCCCGGCGACTCTCCTTCGGCGTGAGGTCGCGGCCGGCAATGTGTTCCCGCCACCAACAGATCCTGCTAGTCCGGCTGAGCGTAGAGGAAGCGTTTGATCTTCTGTGTAGGCGTCTTCTCAAACGGTTCCTCTTGCTCAATGATTTCGTGAATTCGTGAGAACACGTTGAGGCGCCCGTTGAGGTGCTCCCGCATGTCCTGGAGGAATTGGCCGATCTGCTCCCCGGCTTGAGTGGCGGACACGCGCAGATGCTCCAGGTTCTCGCGAAGTTCTTCGTAGTTCAGGTGAACTCTGGCCACCAGCTTCCCACCGCATTCGAACACGAGCGATTCCAACACGAACTCCTCTTCGTTGATGACCGCCTCGATCTCCTCGGGGTAGATGTTCTCGCCGCTCGGCCCGATGATCACGTTCTTCAGACGGCCCTTCATGTAGAGGTATCCATCCTTGAACACGCCCAGGTCCCCCGTCCGGAACCAGCCGTCCTCCGTGAAGGCTTGGGCCGTCCGTTCCGGGTCTTTGTAGTACCCCTTCATGATGTTGGGGCCGCGTGTCACGACCTCGCCTTCCCCCGTCTCGGGATGGGGATTGTCGATCCGGATCTCCACATTGGGAATGGCCGGGCCGATGCCGCGAAACCGCGTGCCCGCGGCGTCGGTGCCAGCCACCAACGGACTGGTCTCCGTCAACCCGTACCCGATGGAATAGGGGAATCCGCCTTCGCTTAGGAACCGTTCCACTTCGGGCGACACGGCCGCACCGCCAATCCCGAAGAATTTGATGCAGCCGCCGAAGCTGCGCATGAGTTTGCGCGCAGCCATCTTGTGGAACAGCTTCCGCGTCGGTCCAAAGGCATACAGGGCGCGCGTCACCGCGTTCTTCTGCACCACCGGCAACACGCGCGCACGGTGGATCTTCTCCACGACCAAGGGCACAACCAACATCATGGTCGGCCTCACCTTGGCCATGGCCGGCAGCAACACACTCGCCGTGGGCATCTTGCGCAGGTAGTAGGATGTGCCGCCCGCCAGAGTAGAGATAATCATCCCCAACGTACACTGGAACGTGTGCGCCAGCGGAAGAATCCCCAGGATCCGGTCCCTCTCGGTGGCCTTGCCAACGATGTTGCCGTCAACCGCGTTGGACGCGAGGTTCCGATTCGTCAGCATCACGCCCTTGGACTGTCCCGTGGTGCCGGACGTATAAAGGATGCACGACAAGTCCTCTTCGTCCACGCCACCAGGAACGGACGCGTCCTCAGGTTCGAAATGCGCATCCGTCACAATGGAAGGCCCCATGGCAGCCTTCAGCGCCTCAAGATCGCCCCAGGATACATGATCCTTCGGCAACTCCTGGATCGTGTCCAGCACAACCGACATCGGTGCGGTCCAGTCTTCCATCTTGCTGAACTTGCGAAGCTGCTTCTGCGACACGACCAGCGCCTTCGATTCCGAATGCTCAAGAATGTTCCGAATCTCGAGTTGACGGAAGTCCGGCAGAATGGGCACCGCCACAGCACCCATGGCCGTGATAGCGAAATACGCGATGGCCCAGTTAGGCTGGTTCTCGCTAACAATCGCCACACGGTCCCCCCGGCCGATGCCCCGAGTTTCAAGAAACGTGGCCATCTCGCACACCGAATCAAACAGCTCCCGGTAGTGGATGGGTTCTCCGTCAACATACGACTCAGCCGGATTGTCAGGAAATAGACGCGCGCTGCGAACAATGATGCTGCGCAACGTGAGATTGGGCAACGACTCCATATATATACAATCCTTGTTCAGGCCGACCGGCCCTGTTAACCATAGGAAACACCCACGAATCGCGTGGGATGCCCGACCACGGACTCTCGCGATCGGGAAGACGGACGTCCGGGAAGGGTCACGACCTCGATTTCGTGCCTCCGCACCGTGGCCTATCGCGGCGCCACCCACCCGGCGGCATCCGCAAGGCCCTCAATCACCGACAGTTGGTCGGATTCCCCGTCCAAGCGGCCCGTATTCTCGCAGGTATCCGGGGTTGAATCAAGATCCCGCGAATGCCAGAGTGCCCTGAATGCGCGTAGCCACGGGGTGGCGGCGCGCTACCGCGCGCCCGGCTCTGCACAAGCAGAGCCCTACCACGGCTTCC
>JAAEQP010001235.1 GCA_024231375.1 bacterium
GAGGGAATTGGCGAGGTTCTGCACGACCGATCGGGCCATGACAACCACGGCCGCATATACCAAGTGCCATGGCGAAACGGCCTGCTCGACTTCAGCAATGACGTCTACCAGTGGGCCCAGATTCCATACCACGACAGATACACATCGCGTGCTTTCACCATGGGAGGCTGGGTCTTCAGCCGGAGGGCGCACAAGACATCGAGGGTTGTCTTCATTGGCCAGCCTCTGCTGCCCAGCGCCTCCGGGTTTCGCTGGGCAGGCTGGGTAGGCACACAACAGGTGAAGGATGGCGTCCTCCTGAAATTTGGCGCAGCGGACGAGACGGACGAGCGTGCGTTGGTCGACATCGTTAGCGGCGGCACGGTGGATGCCCTCGGCTCCGCCGCGAGCCAAGTCGGCTTGGCGACCAACGAATGGCAGCACCTGGTGTACACTTACGACGAAACGAGAACCGGGAAGCTCTACCTGAACGGGCGTCTGGTGTGCTCCGCGGCAGACGTTCTTCACCGAACTGCGGAAACGCCGTTAGTGATTGGCGGCGACGCTGAGCAATGGGGCGTTTGGCCGCCCGACGGGAGGTCGCTGGACGGATCTGTCCGCGATCTGGTTCTGTTCGACCGCGCCTTGACGCCGCAGGAGGTGGAACGCTTGCGCAAGGCGACCCTCCCGATAGTGCGCCCGGCGGAGCCTGCTAACAACATCGGCCCGGTCCGCGCTGTGTTGCCGGACAACAACCTTCGTGTTTTGAACCAGATGTTGCAGGATCAGGATCTCTCGCTTGCGCAACGAGCGGAGGCCGCACTGGCTTTGGCCGCGATGAAGAAACAAGCGGTCGGCGCGGCGCCGGCCCTGGTCGAAACCTTGACCTCGATACTCGAACGTGAAGGCACTCGGCTGCCGCGAATCGAGGATCTCCTGCGCAACGCCTGCATCCGAGCGCTCCTGGACCTTGCCCCGCAGGACGACGACGTTCGTGACGTTCTCGGGCAGGCCTTCGCAAAGCCCTTCCTCGATACGCTCGACCTTTCCAAGGCGCACCTGCGGGAGGTCCGCTCACTGGCGGAGGAGGGTCACCATCTGGAGGCAGTGGACGTGCTTCGTGCCCATCTGCAAACCGTACCGACATTACCCGGCCACCGCTACTGGGGCCATGCCTGCGCCGAGGACGTCCGCACCAGCCTACCTCTGCGCGAGGAGTACGCCGAAGCGTTCTTCTCCAAGGGTAATCCTTTCAGTGATGCTCCGTACCGGACCAAAGACTGTCGCCCCGCCGACTACACGCCGGTTGACGTCCACAACGGAACCACCTACATGACCGTGGTGGAGCGTGTGCCGCAGGAGGAGGTTGAGAAGGAATTCGAGAAGGCGCTTCACGAACTGACGGCTGAACGTCCGGCCGCAGATGCCAAGTGGTCCCGGGTAAAGATGATCCGAATCGACTCCGGCGGAGAGGAGCATGAGGGGCTGCTGGAAGAAAGTTGGTTCCTCTTCGACGCCCGGGATGCGAAGATGGACGGCTGGGCCGTTGGCGTCGACAGGGACGGTTACGTGCATGTCATCGGTGGGCAGCACAACTCGCCGAACCGGAACAACTACCTACCGGGAAGCTGGGAGAGAATGGGGCTGCCTGCCGAGGGCGTCCAGCGGCCGCGGACCATGTACTGGGTCTCGAAGGAGCCAGGCAGCCTAGCGTCATTCGAGTTCGTGGGGCAACGCGACTGTCCGCGCGGCGTTCCCTGCGGGTCGATGAACTACATGAACTTCGCCCGGAGCCCTGACGGCACGCTCTTCCTGTATGGGAGGGATCACGTGTGGACGTGGGGCCTGTACCGGTACGATGCGAGTGCGCGTAGCTGGACGGGCCTGGGAGGCTCGACGACCAATATGCTCAACTACGCCAAGACCAAGGCCCCCGATTGGAGCAGAACCTTGGGGGCAACCGTTCCTTACTACGGCCCCACTGCTGCCCGAGTCCTGGTCGGCGCCTGGCAGCCCGGCGCGTACAACTTCAACCGGTCGAGTTGGGGTGTCCGCTTCGACCCAAGCGGC
>JAAEQP010001236.1 GCA_024231375.1 bacterium
CGAAAACCTTCTCTCCGCGCCGGGCCGCTTCGCTCAATCGGCCGTTGACCAGATAAGGACTGGGCACTGGTTTGATGGAGGCGAGGTAGGCATCGATCGCCTCGGCCTCAACTTCTTCGCGCACGGCGAACTGGATGTGCTTCAGCCCGGCACGAACCGCGACCTCTGCCCTGGCGCGCACGCCTGTGATCATAACGGGCGGGGTCCGGTGCGAGTAGAGCATGCTCTTGGTTTGCTTGGGATTGCCGATGCCATCGTTGAGCAGGTCCCAGTTCAGCGCATCGACTCGCGCGTCGGGATGACAACTCGCACAGCTCTGCCACTGCTGAAAGCAAAGCGACGCATCGTTGAACAACATCTCTCCGCGGCGCGATCCCACCAAAGGCGGTTGCGATCCCAGTGACGCGGCGGTCGTCGCGATCGACTTCCCCGCCGCATCGACCACTGTCATCGTCCCGGTGAAATACTCGGCGACATAGGCCTTGCCCCCCAGCACCGCCAGCGCCCGGGGCCCCTTGCCCTTCAGGCGAACGCGCTGCCGCACCCCCTTGAGAAAACTGAGTTGGTTCGGGATCGGGGTGACCGAACTGCTCCCGTACGACGTGCCGGCGCCGGACGCCTTCCCGCCAGCACGTTGCCTGGACGGGTGGTCCTTGATCTTAGCGAGCATCGCATCCACATCAATGACACTCAATTCGTCCGTACCGGCGTGGGTGACGAAGAGCGTCTTTCCATCGCTCGAACTGGCGATCGCCCACGGATTAGCCGCCCCGCGATCCACATCATCGAGAAGGACCGTGTCGAGCAACTGGTGCGTCACCACGTCGATGATGCTCAGGGCATTCGTATTCATCCAGCCCCGATCCAGTTGCGTAGTCGGCACCGTGTAGCGGGCCAGGATATGCGAGACGTAGACGTACTTGCCATCGGGAGAGGCCGCCACGCCACGCAGGCCCGTGCTGCCATTGGGCAGTTGCACCGACGCACGAGCGCGCATCGTCGCCGTGTCGATCACAGAGACTTCGCACCCAACGGCGCCGACGTTGATCGCCCCGGCGGGCAGGTGGTTCCCGACATAGAGCCACTTGCCGTCAGGCGTCAGCACCGCGGCGATCGGCTCGCGGACCGCCGATGCCTTGCCCAGGCACTTGCCGGTGGTCCCATCAATCGCCCAGACATCGTTGTCGAATCGGTTGCAGATATACAACACGTTGCGCCGCGCATCCAATGTCGCCGCGGTGGGACCATAACCTGCAGGGATCTCCCGCGTGATCCGCCCGGTCTCGGTGTCAACGACACAAACGCGCCCATCGACGTGCCCAGAGGTGACATAGAGCCACCGCCCCCCCCCGCTGATGGCCAGAC
>JAAEQP010001237.1 GCA_024231375.1 bacterium
GCTCGGAAGGACGGCCTGCCGGACAAAATCGTCAATCGCCTGCGTTTTGGCGACGCGAAGGTCGATGCCCGCATTCGCAGCCTGAAGGTGATTGCGGGGCTCGATGATCCCGTCGGACAGGTCATCCGCGCGACCCGATGCGTGAACGGATTGGAAGCGACGCGCGTGCGTGTGCCCTTCGGTGTCATCCTCATGATCTACGAAGCGCGGCCACACGTCACCGTCAACGCGGGCGCTCTGTGTCTGAAGGCGGGCAATGCGTGCATTCTGCGCGGCGGGTCCGAAGCGCGGCAGTGCAACCGGCTGCTGGGCGAACTCTGGCGCCAGGCGCTTGTGGAAGCGGGCTTGCCGGACGACGCGGTGCAAGTGGTGTCGGGGAGCCACGAAGACATCGACCAACTGCTTCAAGAAGAAGCGTGTATCGACCTCGTAATTCCCCGCGGCGGGAAAGGCCTCATCAAGACGGTATCCGAGCGTTCCCGCATCCCCGTGCTGAAGCATTTCGAGGGGATCTGCCACGTCTACCTCGACGACGGAGCCGACGTGAAGCGGGGCACGGAGATCGCGCTGGATTCAAAATGCCTTATGCCGGAGGTGTGCAACGCCATGGAGACGGTGTTGGTGCACGAGGGCCTTTCTTCCGAGCTGCCCGGAATCGTGAAGCAGTTCCAGGCCAACGGCGTACTGGTCAAGGCATGCGAAGCGACGAAGCGAGCGGTGCCGGATGTCGAGTTGGCCACGGAACAGGATTGGCGAACCGAGTACCTCGACCTTGCCGTATCCATTCGCGTGGTGAATGACGTGGGCGAGGCTATCAACCACATCAACACCTTCGGTTCCCATCACACGGATTCGATTGTCACGGATAGCGTCGAAGCGGCGCGCCGATTCACGCGTGAAGTCGACTCGGCCGTTGTGCTGGTCAACGCATCGACGATGTTCTGTGACGCCGCTTCCCTCGGGATGGGGGCCGAGATCGGCATTGCCACGGACAAGCTTCATGCGCGAGGGCCCATGGGCTTGGAGGAACTGACCAGCTACAAGTTCGTAATCCGCGGCGAGGGCCACATCATGGGCCCGTCGAGAACAGGCCAGTAAGGGACAGGAAAGCACTACGTGAGCCAGAAAACACTCGATATTCACTCCCTCTTTCTGCAGGGGCTTCGGCGCGTCGGCGATGCCACGAGGAACGGCTCGGTGCGCATTGGGGCCGAACTGAAGTTTCCCCTCGTGGACGGGGAGGGTAGAGCCGTTACACGCGAAGTCGTGCAGTCGTTCTGGAACTGGCTCGGCGAGCAGGGATGGTCGCTGGAACACGACTCGTTGACCGGCTCGCTTGTGGGCGCGAGAAAGCGGGGGGAACAGAATGACACCGTCGCTTCGTTCGAAACGGGCTACGCGAAGACGGAGTTTTCA
>JAAEQP010001238.1 GCA_024231375.1 bacterium
ACCTTGTTGAAGCTGGATGGTGTTGCGGCGGGCGCGTTGTAGAACGTGGCGTGCCCGTTTTGTTCCAACTGGTCCGTTGCGTCGAATTGGCCGTAGGCCGTCGCCGTGATGCCCTCGGTGGTGAATCCGAAATGGTCCATGAGGTTGCCGGCGAGGTCCAACGCGCCGAATGTGAACTCCACGCCCGAGCCGGACACAAGTCCCCGCGTCACGTCGAAGTCCTTGAAATCGGGCACGTCGCCTTCGCGTTGCAGGACCATGCTTCCGTTGCCCGTGAGCGTGTCATCCGCGCTGCGCGCCAGGTTCACCGACACCGTTCGGTCCTTCTTGGTGGTGCCCGTACGCGGGAACACGTCGCTGAACCCCGCGATCCACGACCCGCCGATATCGACTGTGCCGGCGCGATGCCAAATGGCGTAGCCCGATCGCGCCACGTTGTCGTTCACGTCCGAGGCGAAGTACATGCCCACCATGCGATTCCCCGACAGGCGCAGATACCACACAGGCGTGAAATCGAATTTGCTGGCGGGAGATGCTGTGATTGATATGGTGGCGTCGTCGCCCGACGCAGTACCGGTCACACTGATGTTGACCGTGTCCGTGGCGGCCGTGCCTTCCCGGAACATGCGGACCATTTCGCCGCTACCGGAGATGGTGGTGTTGTTCTGAACCAACGTCATCCGCACGGCATACTCGTTGATGCCCAGGCTCGTGACGCCCGTGGCCACGTCGTCGCCGTAGCTGGCGAGCCACGTGCCCGAGAATCGGGCGATGACCGTAGGCGTGTCGCCGCCATCGTCGCCGCCGCCGTCGCCACTGTCCCCGCCGGCATCCACATTGTCAGGGGTGTTGTCGCCCGCGTCCAGCACGGCCTTCAGATAGTCCGTGCTGATTCCCTCGAGGTCGCAGCCGGTCAGCACCAGCCCCGTAAGGGCCAATCCCACCATGAGCAACAGAACACGGGGTCTGGACACCACACATCTCCTTTTCAACAGCCGCCCCAACGGCGACCTTGCTTCAAGGCCCCGAGGCGCAAAGCCCCGATCCACCGGGAGTATACCATACGGACACGGGCACTTAACTGCGCACACTAACCATAGTCACGGCAGAGCAATCCGTTACAGAAACGTACGAAGCGGATGGTGAGTTGACTTGTGGGATAGGGCGGGTGATGGCTTACCAACGGCGACTCGGGCGCGATCCTGATCGGTCCGATCAGTCGGATCCACCGATCAGACCGAGTCCGTCCTGTCCCGCCGACAGCTGACGGCCGAACGCTGACAGCTTCCTCAGCCCAACCCGGCGATAGCGTCGCGCATCCACGCGAGGCACACTTTGGTGGCGCCTTCGCGACCATCGCCCGTAAGGTGCTGGCCATACTTGGCTTGCAGCTCTTCCGGGAAGCGGTCGGGGTTGACGTGGGTTTCCAGAGACACGTATCCCTCGTAGCCGTCGTCCTTGAGGGCTTGGAGCTGGGCCGGCCAGTTGCAGCGTCCCATGCCGAGGAACACGTTCGGCCACTTGCCTTCGTCGTCCGGCGCGGCGTCTTTCACATGCACGTGGACCAGATCCGCCTTGACCTCGGCATACCCGTCCGGGTAACTGACGATGTCGTGGCCCTGGGGGTCCTGCACATGGTTGGCCGGGTCCCACAACGCCTTCACGCGACCGCATCCGAGGCGGTCCATGAAATACCGCGCTTGCCCGGCGGTGCCCACGTACGTGGACGCCTCGTTCTCGAGGCCGAGCACCGCGTTCTTCTCTTCGAGGATACCCGGCACCGGTTCAAAGGCTTTAAGCATGTCGCCCCAAGGCTTCTCCTGCACCTGATCGTGATCCCAGAAAGCGAACCCGCGCACGAGGGAGCAGTCCAGCTCATGTCCAATATCGGCGCACCGCCGGAGGATGTCCATGTGTTCGGCAACTTGGGCTGGGTCTTCCAGATCGCATTTGCCGAAGGGCGACCCGATGCTGCACACCGTGATTCCGTGGTCGGCCGTGATGCGTTTGATGTCCGCCACCTGGTCGTCGGTGAGCTTCTGGCAGGGCGTATCCCAGACTCCGCGGATCTCCGCGCCGACAGCGCCGAATTCGTTGAGAACGGCACAGGCTCTGGCGAGGTCCTGACTGATTTCGTCGGTGAATGCGCCCAGTTTAAACATGGCGGCCGGGTTCCTTTCGTCGTGATTCCGCGGGTCTGGGTGAGCTCCTTCCACCAGGAGCCCGCGCCATTCTACCCAATCGGCGCGTCATGCGTCGAACCCGTGCCGCTTGCGACCTTGGCAACGCTCCGCTACCATGGCCCTCAAGCGCGGTGGTTCCGGTGGGAGGGGTTCCCGCCACCGCATCCGTCAAGGGGAGACATTTCATGCGAACCGCACTCACGTGTCTGCTATGTGCCGTGGCCTTCGGGCTGCCCGCAATGGCCCAGGAGGATTTCGACGAGTTCAACGAAGCAGCCAAGGCGCCTGAAGCGCGACCGTCGGAGAACATCGCTCTGAACGCGTCCTACACCCTGCAACCCGCGCCGAACTACTCCTACTGCACGGACGCGGCGGACAAGACGCAACTCACGGACGGCGCCTACACGGAAGGTTACTTCTGGGTCGAGAAGAGCACCGTCGGGTGGAAGGTCGCGAACCCCGCCATCATTACGATCGACTTGGGCGAAGTCAGGCCGATTCGCGGCGTGTCGTACCACACCGGGGCCGGTCGCGCCGGGGTCGCTTGGCCAACCGCCATTCAGATATTCGTCGCGGACAAACCCAAGGAGTACCGGCCCGTGGGTGACTTGTGCGATTTGGGCGCGGTCCATGGACTGCCCCCCGAAGGCTACGGGACCCATCGCTACTGGACCGACGAACTGAAGGCCCGCGGCCGGTACGTGGCGTTTGTGGTGGTGTCGACGTCCTACGCCTTCGTGGATGAAGTCGAAGTCTACGAAGGAGACGCGGCGTGGCTGGAGGTGCCCGTCGAAAGCGACACCATTGCCAATCTCAAGGAACACGTGAAGGGACAGGTCATGGTCAGCGCCGTGAAGCGGCGGATTCGGCGGGATGTTGCGGCCGTACGTGAAGGCGCGTCCGCTGCCGGCGTGTCCGAAGATGCGCGCCGGGCGGTCATCGCCGACCTCGATGCCATCAGTGAGGACCTGGCCGAGCTTCAAATGGAGATCGGGCCCGACTTCACAACTGAACTGCCTCTGAGCGACCTGCACCGTCGTGTGTTTCAGGCCAACGCCAAGGTGTGGCAGGCTGGCGGTCTGCGGCCGGTGACGGTCTGGAAAGCGCGCCCGTGGGATATGCTTCGCCTCTTCACCGAACCGGAACTTGACGCATCCCCGGCCGTCAACGTGCATCTCATGGGCAACGAATACCGGGCGGGGGCGTTCAACATGTCGAACGCCACGGACGAGGACCACGTGTACGCGCTCTCGTTCAGCGGAATCCCGGGTGGCGCGACCCCGGATTGGATCACCGTCCACGAAGTAGCCTGGACCGACACGGGCAACGGTGTGCCCGTGGCCTCGGCGTTGCCGGAAGCGGAGGGCGACGGAGACGCCTACCGCATCACGGTGCCTTCGGGCATGACGCGGCAAGTGTGGCTCACGTTCCACCCGAAGGATGTGGCGCAGGGGGCCCACGCGGGTTCCGTCGAACTCCGAAGCGGTTCCAGTGCCGCATCGGTTCCGTTGACGGCTACCGTGTACCCCATGCAGTTCCCTGATGAGCCCAACCTGCATTTCGGCGGGTGGGACTACACCGACGGCGACGGCCATCGCGGCGTGACCCCCGCGAACCGCGACGCCCTCATCGCCCACCTGCGCGAACGATTCGTGGACTCGCCTTGGGCCACGGGGGCCGTCATGCCCTACGGCACATTCGACAGCGAGGGCGCCATGACGGCCAAACCCGACACGGCCCGGTTCGATGCGTGGGTCGCGATGTGGGCTGGCGCGCGGCAATACATGGTGTTCAACTCCGTAGGCAACACGATGGGTGGATTGAAGATGGGGGCCCCGGCCTTTGACAAGGCCGTGGCGGCGTGGGCAGAGTTCTGGGCCGATCACGTGAAAGGACTGGGGCTCGATCCGGCCCAGATCGCTCTGCTGCTGGTTGACGAACCGCACCGCGCCGAGACTGACGAAATCATCGTCGCGTGGGCGAAGCCGATTCGTGCCGCCGAGACCGGTATGCGAATCTGGGAGGACCCCATCTACAGGGATATGCGCGATGCCAACCCCGAGATGCTGGCGGCGTGCGATGTGATCTGTCCCAACCGGACCCGCTTCGTCGTAGCCAACCAAGAGACGCGCGATCTCATGGTCGAGTACCGGGATCGCGGCGCGGCGCTGGAGTTCTACTCGTGCAGCGGCCCCGCCCGCTTGCTGGACCCCTATGTGTACTACCGGCTCCAGGCCTGGACCTGCTGGCAGTACGATGCCGAAGCTACCTATTTCTGGGCCTTCGGCGACACATCCGGCGCCTCCTCATGGAATGAGTACGCGGCATCGCGCACGGCCTATGTGCCTATGTTCCTTGGAACGACCTCGGTTACCGCAGGCAAGCAGATGGAGGCCTGCCGCGAGGGCATTGAGGACTTCGAATATCTGGTCATGCTCCGCGACGCCATCGACCGGGCGGTCGCCAAGAAGGCTGACGAAGGCCTCGTGGCCAAGGCAAAGGCCCTGCTGGAAGGCGCTGTGGCCCAAGTGCTTGCGGAAGACGTCACCACCGCCTTTGATTGGAGCGACGACGTGGATCGTTCCGTTGCGGACGAGTTCCGCATCGAGATCCTGAAGCTTTTGAAGGAGCTTCCAAACGACTGAGTCCGGCTTCGGTTTATAGATTCGAGGCTTTTCCGGGCACTTTAAGGGCAGTCTGCTTGCTCTAATTGCCGCTTCCTGATTCGCCATGTGTTCGCAAAGTCCATGGCGTCCATTCCGTCCATAAGCCCCACACTTTGGACTCAGGCCTCGGGTATGTGCCTGAACTGGACCAACTGCTGGCGGAAGTCCTCGAACGAGGCCTGGTCTGCCGCGAGCTGCTCGATCATGGACATGCATTGGTCGAATGCGCGAGCCTGGTACCCCACACCGCACTGCTCGATATAGCGCCGCGTGATGCTTGCGGCGACCTGATGCCGGTACTGCTCCTCCACACTGCCGGCGCTCAACAGGAGACGCTCGGCCAGCTCGCCCGTCATCAAGAGGGGGCATGGGATGAACCGGCATTGGGCGGGCAGGGCGTCGCGGGCGTTGCAGGTGAGGTCGTCCGCGGCCAGGAAGGGGCAACGCGGCAAGGCCGGGTCCTTCAGGGCGAGCAGACCTTCGCTGCGCGTGCTGGGATGGTGCGCCACGTACCGTTCGAAGAAGGCGTCGAGCGGCATGTCCAGATGACCGGCGAGTTGCACGATGTCGTCTAGCGAGACCGGCGCTTCGGTACAGCAGTTGGCGCGCTTGTCACATGTGCTGCAATCGAAGTGCATTACGTTTGGCGTGCCGTCGAGGCCCTTGGCAACGCGGATGCGGCGCGTGTCCGGCACTTCTAGCTGACGGATCGTGGCTTCGACACCTGCCCGGTAGCCGGCTTCATGCCACTTTCCGCCATGGGCGTGAACGTATCGGGCCGTCTCGGCTTGGGCAACGACCATCTCCCAAAACGTATCACGGCCCATCACGTTGTCGAAGTAGTCGAGATAGCTGGCGGTCTCTCTGCCGTCTTTGGCGCACAGGTACACCCGGCACGTCCAAGGCTTATCCTGATGAACGCCGCACAGGTTGCCCTCACCCAGGAAGTGGCACCGGCCGGACTCGTCCTTGGCCAGCAACATGGTGTCGCTGTCGTCCTCGTAGTTTGCCAGGAGTTCGAACATCTCCTTCGACGGACGGTCCAGGAGCTGCGCGATGCGCTCGATATCCAGCAGCATGATCTCGACGCGGAGATAGCAGCACTTGGCGCACAAGGTGCAGTTCCATTCTGCGTCCCACGGCTTCTGCTGCTTGTCGGAATCCATACGCTCTCCCCTGTTGACCTCATCGTAGCCCGAGTCGACGCCGGGCATCAACAGCCTTGAGCGTCGGTCGGGCGGCCTACTCTTCAGGCGTCGACAGGAGGGCGTCTACTTCAGGCAAGGCTGGGAAGGCCTCGCCGTAGGGGATGAACTCGACATGGCCGTCCATGTAGAGGACATTGATGCCCTTGGGCTTCCGCCGCTTGTCGAACACCGCCTCGAACATGACGGCGACGTCCGATTGCGCGCTCGCGGTGGCAGCAGGGTTGTTGATGTCGGAAATAAAGAACCGTTCGATCCCTTCGCGAAGCCGGTACACGGTCTTTCCGTCCGCGCCGACATCTTCGTCGTACTGAGGCGGATCGAGTTTGGCATACTGGCGGGACAGGACTTCCAGATCGTCTGCATCCATCACCGACCAGCCGGTGTACACGTAGCTCTTCGCGACCAACCGTGTCACTTCTTCCCAGTCTACCGATTCCTCTGCGACCAGTTCTTCGAGACGCTTGGTCAGCTTGCCTGAGTCGGGGCGAGCCGGATTCACCAGTATGCCAATGCCCTCCGGTGACAAATACTTTGGACAGATCGCTCGGACGTCGATTGTCCACACGCCTTCATATGGAGCGAGAGGCGGGTACTTCTCGCCCTCACTCTCATTTGCATACATCTTGAAGACAAGTCCGAGTTGCTTCAGGTTTGCGCCTGACGAGTAGGACAGGACCGCTTGACGCGTATGCAGCAACGTCCTGCCTCCAACCACAGCGACAACCAATAGGCAACCCACCACTAAACCGTACGTCACCAGCCTGCGGCGCAGGGGAACGGACGCCTCCGCGGCCTCATCCTGACGCTGGGCCGCGTCCAAAACGCGCCCGGTCAGCCCCTCGGGCGGGTCGGCCGCGGGCAGCAGGTCCAGCAAGGCAAGCGTCTCGCGCTCGGATTCCAACGCCTCGCGCCAGTCGGCCGAGTCCGCCAGGTGAGCATCCACGCGCCGCGTGTCCGCATCACCCAGAGTACCGAGGAGGTATTCGCGCAACAGGCGATGCATGGTCTGCTGGTCTCGTTCCCGCGCGTTCATTGGCGGAACTCCTCCATCTCCTTGAGCAACACACCCACGGCTTTGTTCATGCGCGACTTCACCGTGCCCACCGGGATTCGCAGGGCGCACGCGATCTCGTCATATCCGAGCCCGTCGTAGCGCGCCATGATGAACACAGCCCGATGCTTCACGGGCAACTTCTCAACCGCCGCGGAAAGCCGTGCCGCGGCCTCTGCCTCCCGCGCTTCCTCCGACGGGCCAGGACCGGTCGCTGGAATCCGGTCCGCCAGCGGAACGGTGCCGGCATCTGACCCGCCGTTCAGCGGCACCGTCCTCCGATAGCGGCTGCGCCGCAGATGATCCCGGCACGTGTTGGTGGCGATGCGGTAGACCCACGGCCGGAACGGTGCGCCGGTTCGGAATCGGTCCAGATTCGAATAGACCTTGAGAAACGTGTCCTGGAACAGGTCTTCTGCGTCCGCGGCGCTCGACACCATCCGCCGGATGTAGTTGAACAGCCGTCCTTCGTACCGTTTCACCAACTGGCCGAACGCGTCCTGACGCCCTTCCCGGGCGAGGGCCACAAGGTCCTCGTCCGACGGCGTCACGTCCGCGCGGTCGGCACTATCTGAATACGAATCGGCCATAGGAAAGGTTCATCCGCCTCGCGGGATCGGTCATGCTGGCACACGACGCGTCCCGGCTAACTACAGCGATGCCACCTTGTCGGCAAGTTGGCGCGCCAGATGTTCGGCTTCACGGACCCGCTCATGCTGCACCATCACGCGAACGATGGGTTCCGTGCCCGAAGGCCGGATTACGGCCCGGCCCTGGTCGCCCAGAAGCGTTTCGGCCTCCGCGCGCACGCCGTCCAAGGCGTCCTCGCTCGGGCGCTTGCCGTTGTCCACGGGCACGGACGCGTGCGCCTCGGGTAGCGGCTGGTAGGCGCTCGCCAGCACGGACAGGCGTTGGTCGCGACGCACCATGATTGCGAGCACTTGCAAGGCCGCGATCAAGGCGTCACCCGTCACGTTGTGCTCGAGAAGGATAATGTGGCCCGACGACTCGCCGCCCAGGAGCAGACCCTTTTCGCGCATGGCTTCCACCACGCACCGGTCGCCCACCTGCGTCCAGAACACCTCGCCGTCGTAAGGACGCAACGCCCGAAGCAGTCCCCCGTTTGCCATGATGGTAGTCACGATGGTCTTGCCGGGTAGCGCCTCGCGCTCCAGCATATCCGTGCCGAGGATGGTCAGGAGACCGTTGCCGTCGAGCAGGCGGCCTTCCTCGTCGGCCATGAGCACCCGGTCGCCGTCGCCGTCGAAGGCGATGCCTACGTCAGCCCGTTCTCGAATCACCGTGGCCCGCATCTCTTCGGGCCGGGTGGACCCGTACCCCTCGTTGATGTTGCGGCCGTTGGGGCGGTCGCCGATGGGGATGACTTGGGCGCCCAGTTCGCGGAACGTGTCGGGGCCCACGCGGTACGCTGCGCCGTGGGCGCAGTCGCACACGATCTTGAGCCCGTCCAGGCGCATGCCTTTCGGGAAGGTGGCTTTGGCGAACTCAATGTACCGGCCTACCGCGTCGTCGATGCGGCGGGCCGTGCCGATACGTTCGGCCATGGGCCGGATGGTGTCGATGTCGCCCGACGTCACCAGCCGCTCGATCTCGTTCTCGATGCCGTCCGCGATCTTGTACCCGTCGCGTCCGAAGAACTTGATGCCGTTGTATTGGAACGGATTGTGGGACGCGGAAATTACGATGGCCGCGTCGCAGCGCAGACTGCGCATGATGTACGACACGGCAGGCGTCGGCAACGGTCCAACGAGGAGCACATTCACGCCCATCGAGCAGAGCCCGGCGGTCAACGCGTTCT
>JAAEQP010001239.1 GCA_024231375.1 bacterium
ACCCACAAGCTGCCGCTTGAGGGTGGCACACCCGACAAGACTACCTGACCGCGACGGTCCAGTTGAGTACGATTGCCCTGGAGCCCAGGCCTTGGCCTCAGCACGAACGCATTGCCGATGTCGCACACGCAACTTTCTGCACAAGGAACGCGATTCCTACGGGCAGTAGCACGGAGGACCCGAGATCTAGTCCCAATCCACAGGCACGTCGAGATCCGGACGGACATCCAGGGCCAGTTCGGACAAATCGGCAAACAGGGATTTGAGTTCCTTCAGGCTTCGGTCGAGAGACGCGCACGGGCCTTTGTGTACGATGACGGCGCTGAGGCGGATGTCAATATCGTGTGGCACGCGGTCGAAGGCGGTCACGCGTTCGACGAGTCGCTTCTCTTCGCAGAGCCATTCCTGGTTCAGCGCGTATAGGGCGGTGAACAGGTAGTCGAGCAACTCATACTCGTGCTTTAGGAACGAAAACACATCGCCACGCCCGGCCGCCTTGTCGAGCCAACGCAACACGTAGAGCGAGAACCGGGCGGCCCGAACCGCTGCCTGGACACGGTGTGCCGCACGGGCGGAAGGATAGGTGGGCACGGCACGCTGAAGCGCTTCGATGACGCCGTCGGGGTCGTGGAGCGCGCGGACCTTCA
>JAAEQP010001240.1 GCA_024231375.1 bacterium
ATACAAAGGAGCCTGGAATCTCAGTCCCGCCGGCACAGGGAGACGCATCGTAAAACACCGTGCTGACATCGAACGTCCCGCCCCCGCCACCGAAGACGGCGATCTCGAAGTATGTGACGTCGCGCGCGGTTCCGGCGAGGATCAGGTCGTCCGCCATCGGTTGCCCCGGGTTGTAGTTGAGCGTCGCCGGGTCGATCTCGTTGCGATACTCGGGGCACGCGCCTGAACAGGATGTTCCGAGGCCGTCGAAGCTGTTGCCCGCCGCGGCGCAATCGGCCGCGGTCATGGGCGTGCAGTCCCAGTCCTCCACATCGCAACACGCGCCGATGTCCAGTTGCGTGCAATCCGAAGTGGCGCAGGTTGTGTCTTCGCCCATGAAGACACCCATCAAGGCGTCACACGCGGATACGGTTCCTTCCGTGCAGCTCTCGTCCGCATGACAACATGCGCCCTGAGCTTCCGGGATGTCCACACACTGGATGTTCGCCCAGAAGCCGGCGTGGGG
>JAAEQP010001241.1 GCA_024231375.1 bacterium
GGCAATTCATCATGTCTCCTTATGCCAGTGTCTTGTCTTGTCATGACTGGGATGTCGCCCCCACGGCTACCCGTCTGTGGTGGCGGCCGTAACCGCATCCTTTGCCGCGGTGGCGTTGCGGTCAGCCTCCTGAGTATCGGCACCAGCACCGTGACCGTGTCGTCGGACGATGAGGGCATTGTAGAGGACGTTCAGGAGGTGTTGGAGGCCTTCAACACGGCCATTTCCGATATCCACAGCATGATCAGCTCGACGGGAGTGCTGCCAAGTGACAGTTCCATCCGGATAGTCGATGATTTTCTCCGCACGACCATCTTCAATCGAGTGGAGGGTCTTGGCGGGCCTTTCAGCAGCTTGGCCGAGATCGGGATTACGACCGGCGAGGACTTCGACCCGGAAGCAGCCACGGTATTCTCTCTGGACGAGGATGCGTTCCGCGAAGCCCTTCTGGATGAGCGGGCCAACGTGGAGCAGTTGTTCGTCAACGACGCCGAGACGGGCGTCGCCGACCAGTTGTTCGAGTACCTTGATGACGTGACCGCACTCAGTGGATTCTTGAACGAGCGGGCGAAGACGAATGGCATCATTGATGACCAGATTGAGGGCTTCAACGTCCAGATCGAGCGGGTCGAGGCCCGCGTTGAGCAGAAGCAGGCCCGGCTCGAGAAACAGTTTATTCGGATGGAGCAAGTCCAGTCGTCATTCCAGACCATGTACGCGTCCCTGGGGGGAATATCCTCAGGGTTGGGTGCCTTTTAGCATACAAGGAGGGTGACAATGCCCGCTTCGATGCCTAGTTACGATACCTACAAGAAGGTAGATGTCCAGACCGCCTCGCAGGGCAAGCTGGTGGTGATGCTCTTCAATGGTGCGATCCAACGCGCAGAAGAGGCCAAGCGCCACCTCAAGGCGGGCAAGCTCGACAATGCCCACAACAATCTCATCCGTGCCCAGGACATTGTCGGCGAACTCCGGAGCGCGCTGGACATGCATGCAGGCGGTCAGCTAGCGACGAACCTGGATCGTCTCTACGAGTACTTTCAGCATCTGCTGATCCGGGCCAACATCCGCAAGGACACGGGGGCCATCGAAGAAGCCATGGAGTTGATGACCGAGATCCGCGACACGTGGCAGGAGGCCTTCAAGCTGGTTGAAGCCGAAGCCAAGCCGATTCCGCCGCCAGCCAACCGGCACGGGGCGGCGGTCATGAATCTCGAAGGGTAGCCTAACGTTCGATTCCGCTCGCGCGGCACGTCTTCTCGGCGCGTCGCGCGAGTTTCGTTTGTCGCTGGGGTACTATCGCAGTCTGCTTAGAGCGGGCCAGGCTCGGTACAGCCGCATCAGCCACTTGCTGCGCCGATGCAGGAACACTTCCGGTTTCCGGGCCACAATCGCCTCCTCCAGCGCTGCCGCAACCCGGGCCACCGGCGCCTGACCGGGGTGGTCCCCTATCGGTGGCAGGGGCATGTTGAGCACGTGTACGCCTCTGGAACGAAGCTCCGCAAACAATGCCTCGGATGCGCCGTTCACGGCCGCCTTCGTGATTCCGTAGACGGTCTGCGACGTGTTCGGCTTGTAGCCAGCCAGGGACGAGATATTCACCACCACGCCTTCGTTCCGGGAAACCATCGCTGGCGTCACTAGCCGTGTGATCTGGAGCATCCCGGTGACATTCGTGCGAACCTGTTGATCGATTTCATCCAATGAGCTGTCGAGAAACGGTTTCGACGTCACGTTCGCGGCGTTGTTGACCAGAATGTCCACTTCGTGGCCGTCGCGTTCGAGTGCCTCGACCATCCCCGTGACCGATGCGACATCGGCCAGATCGAGCCGGTACGCCGCGCAGGCTCCCGGCAACCCGGACGCGAGACGCCCCGTCTCGGCGAGGCCGTCCTGGTTGCGCGCGGCGGCGAGTACCGTCGCGCCGAGACCCGCGAAATGAACGGCCAATGCGCGTCCGATTCCCTGTGACGCGCCTGTGATGAGAACGGTCTTCCCTGCGAACCAATCCGTGCGGTTCATGGCCGATATCTATCCCTCGGGTTTGTGCGCCACGATGGCGAATTTGTTGGGCACACCGCGGCACCACCATGCGAGGGCGATGACGAACGGCGCTTTCATGACACGTTGCCACAGCGGAAACACCCCGCGTTCAACCTGCTCTGCCTCAATGTGAATGGGACGGCACTCACGGTCATAGCGCATGCTCGCGAGAAGCGCGTCCAGTTCATCGGGGAAGATGGCGGGTTCATCGCGGTAGGGCGCTACGCGGATGGGCGACCGCGGCGCCTGGGTCCATCGTACGAACGTGTTGCGCGCATCGGGTTCCATCACCACGATCGTTCCGCCAGGCCTGAGCACGCGGTCCATCTCAGCGAAGACGGCATCCCACGCGCCGTGCAGATGATGCAGCACATCGGCGCACAGAACCGCGTCAAATGCGGCATCGGCGAACGGGAACCCCCCGACTGCGTCGCCCACGAGGGCGCGGAGTCCCCGCCCGTGGGCGAGACGTGCGCATTCGGGCGAGATGTCGAAAGCCACCACGTCCGCGCCCTCCAGCGCCGCGCCCATCGCTCCGTCGCCGCACCCCACCTCCAGCGTGTGGCCTTTCGAGGCGACCAGGGCGCTGACCTTTCGCAGGTCTTCCGGCTTGTATTCGTAGAGGACGCCACCAGCGGCCAGTCTATCGAACAGGTCTGCCTGGTCCGGGCTCATGGGGCGGGCTTCCGTCCCACATAGAGCAAGGCCTTGCCGCGGAAGCGCATGAGGAACCGGTGCATTCCGCCTGGGAAGAGGTTGCCCGCGATGAAGAGATTGTGGTTGTAGGGACACAGTTCCTCGGTAACCAAACCGTGGGTTTCGAAGAGAAACCGTAACGAGGACGACGTGAAAGGCCGCTTGTGCGTGATGTCGTCCCAGAAGTGGAACTTGTACTTGCGGATATCGGGCACCGTAATGAAGACGACCCCATTGGGTTTCAGGAGGCGTTGGATTTCACATGCGACATGGTCCGGGCAGTCCAAGTGCTCCAAGGTGCTCGTCATGGCCAGCAGGTCGATGGATCCATCTGCCAGCGGGACAGCGCCCTTCTCCATATCCGCGAGGAGGAACCGAATGCCCATCTCACGCAGCTCGGGTGCGAAATGGGGGTCAAAGTCGAGGGCGATGCGTTGGGCGATCTCGGGAATGTCGTAGCTGAGAAACCAGCCGTTCCACGCCCCGCAATCAAGCACACGCAAGCCGCTTCGGCCAGCTAGATAGGTATCGACGGCGTACTTCAGCGACCAAATCTTGTGGCTGCTCTGCCCGATGGCCTCGGCCCGCCGGCTCAGAAGGCCCATGAACCAACGCTGGAGCAGACTGGGCTGTTCCAGACAACACCGTTCGTAATTCTCTGCGTAGTCCATGGCTTCCGGACTTCCCCCTGACACTCCATCTCCAATGTGCGCGGGGCCTTCGCGCAACGAGATGAGCATACCACAAAGGCCGCTGGAACGATCCATACGCCGCGGGGTCTACCAGGGCAACCGCACTCAGCCGGGCCGTCGTGGTTCCGTAGTCTTGCAAGGTGTGCCACCCTCAAGCAGCAGCTTGTGGGTGTCCGGATTCACGACGGGCCACCGTCCCGTAGCCTGAAGCCACCCACAACAGTGTTGTGGGTGGCACACTTGGTGTAGCGTGGACACCGGTACGCTCCTGCGCGTACCGGGTAGTGACGCGCGTTGCACGGATGACGGCCGCATTTGAGTTGACGTTTGTCCCAGGATAGCTTTGGTGCGATTGCCCTGCGGCATCTGCCTATTCCAGGTGGTCCGGGTGAGACAGCTTGAGGTCAGGGGGTGGGAGGCGCGAACCCTTCAAGGTCGGAAGTGGGCAGGCCTTTGGCGGCCCGGTTGAAGGCCCAACGAATGAGGGTGTTGCTTCGGCCGAAGAGTTTCGTGGTGAGGACAGTGGCCTTCACGCTGTTCCGCGAAATCTTCACCTCCTCGCCGGATGTGAATTCCGGCCGGTCGTGAATCTTGCGCAACGTCAACACCGCCATACCGATGGCCCACAGACAGAAATTCCGGATGCCCGGCTCGGATTTGGGGATCAGCAGTGCGTAGGTCAGCGCATTCTCCAGATGCGCGCGCGCCACGCCCACGAGTTCCTTCAGTCCTGCCTGAAACTGGGGTCCGTGATTGGTGGGGGAGAGGTCGGCGAGGTCGAATCCGTGCCGGCTGAACACATCCCGCGGGAGCCAACATACGTTGCGCGACTTGTCGTCCCAGATGTCCTTAAGGATGTTGGTCATCTGGAGTCCCTGGCCGAACGAAACGGCCAAGGCACACAGACCTTCCCGGTGGCGGGCCACGGCGGGCGAATGGGCGCAGAACAGGCTGCACAGCATTTCGCCCACCACACCGGCCACGTGATAGCAGTAAGCGTCCATCTGGGCCATGTCGCTAAGTCCGGCGCTGAACTGGCCTTCCTGGAACCGCTCCATGCCCTCGGACATGATTCGCACGCACCGATGCATGGCGGTTTGGTCTGGTTCCGGGAAACTGTGAGTCAACCGGATGACCGACGCCGTGTTGCGGATAAGGTCGCGCTCGGCCTCGATCGTGCAGCCATGGAGCAAGGGCGGCAGCGATTCCGCAAAGTGGTCCGGAGCCCGGTCACCCGCCACGACAGCCAGGAACTCGCCGTAGAACCCTCGTTTGTCGTCCATGGGCAGCGCATCGGAGTCTTCGATGGTATCGGCGATGCGGCACAGGAGGTAGGCGTTGCCCACGACGGTCGACAACTCGCCCGGAAGTTGGGGAATGGTCAGGGCAAACGTGCGCGATACGTCCTGCAAGATCGCGTTCTGATACGCCAGATCGGTACTGAGTTCTGCCTGGTCCATAGCCGGTATTCAAGGCCCTCGGGCGTTCGGATCGGTGTCAAACCTAGAGCCTAGACCTGCCGCCCGGCCGTGTCAAGAGAGGCGTCCACCGCGAGCGAAGTTGACAAGACCCACGAGGTACTTCTACGATATACAGGTTGCGGGCTATTTGGGCCTGCATTCGCGGAAGGCGGGCGGCTGATGCCGCGCCGCGTGCGGTATCGGTGGACTGACCAACTTCACCTGGTGTAAGGGCTTCTTTCGCTGCGTACAGGGAGAACCCCGCGGGACTGGGACTGCGCGCGCCACGAGGCGTGCGGACGACCGGCCAGGCATACACGCAGCGTGATGCTAGAGACTTCGGGGTGACCCCGAAGCCAGCAGGAAACGGAGGAATCGAAATGGCGCGACTTGGCGAGTACGACATCAGCAACCCCTTCGAGGCAACGGTCGTTGAATCGACCCGGATCACCCCGGAGACTTCAAAAGAAGAGATTCGGCACATTGTGCTCGACGTCACCGGTACGGGATTTAGCTTCATCGAAGGGCAGAGCGTCGGCGTCCTGATTGCCGGGGACATGCAATTCGGTCAGTCCCAGCACCTGCGCCTGTATTCGGTCGCCAGCAGCCGCAAAGGCGACAAGGACGAGCAGGAAACCATCTCGCTCTGCGTCAAGCGGTGTAGCTTCATCGACGACTACAGCGGCGAAGAGGTGAAGGGCATCGCGTCCAACTACTTGTGCGACCTGAGCCCCGGCGCCAAGGTCACCCTGACCGGCCCCTATGGCCGCGCGTTCGTCGTCCCCGGCGACGACACGTGCAACATGCTCATGATTGCGCTGGGCACGGGCATCGCCCCGTTCCGCGCGTTCGTGAAGCACATCTACGACACCAAAGGCGGCTGGAAGGGCCAGGTTCGCCTGTTCTACGGCGCCAAGAGCGGCCTCGACCTCGCCTACATGAACGACAAGCAAGACGATTTCGCCCAGTACTACGATGAAGGTACGTTCAAAGCGTTCGAGTCTGTCAGCCCGCGGCCTCACATGGACGATCCCATCGCTCTGGACCGCACCCTCGAAGAGAATGCCGACGAAGTCTGGGCCATGCTCCAGGATCCGAAGACCTACGTGTTCATCGGCGGTCTCGAAAAGGTGATCGAACCGTTGAACGCGGCCTTCGCCAAGATGGCCGGCTCGGCGGAGCAGTGGGAACAGAAGAAGAACGAACTTAAGGGCGCGAATCGCTGGTTCGAACTTCTGTACTAACCCATATCCGAGATTCGGCAGGCGGAGGCCCCGGATGGGCGCTTCCGCCTGCTTCGTTTTTCGCTTGGTATTGTCCCGAGGAGACCCCTCACCCTGCTCTCTCCCGTTGGGCGAGGGTGGGAGGGGTCCGGATCCCATCTGGGGAGCCTTGTCGTTGCTGGAAGCACCGTTTCCGGTTTGGTATAGTCACGCCATGAACATTGGGCACATTGAGACACGTAGTGGAGGGCTCCTCGCAGACGCCGCCGGCGTCTGCGGGTCGTACGTCCGTGCCTGATTTCTTCTTTCCGTTACCTTACCGGCGCATGCGCCGTCTTCCTGCAAGACAACAGCCCTAGACCCAGGGCTCTGGAGATAGACCAATGACGCTTTTTGAAGAACTTACTTGGCGCGGGTTCGTGAACCAGATGACCCACGACGATCTTCCGAAACGGCTCGATTCGGAACGGCTCACGTTCTACTGCGGTTTCGACCCCACGGCCGACAGCCTCCACATCGGCCAGCTAATCCCCTTGCTCGGCTGCGCTCACCTCCAACGCCACGGACACACGCCCGTGCTCCTTATGGGTGGTGGTACCGGCATGATCGGCGACCCCAGCTTCAAGGCCGACGAACGCAAGTTGCTGGATCGACAGGCCATCGAGGCCAACGTTGAAGGCATCCGCGCACAACTGGAACGGTACGTGTCGTTTGAAGGCGACAATGCTGCCACCATCGTCAACAACCTGGATTGGTTGAGCCAGATCTCGCTCATCGATTTCCTGCGCGATGTGGGCAAGCATTTCTCGGTCAACGTCATGATGAGCCGTGAATCCGTGAAACGCCGACTCGAAGACCGCGACCACGGAATCTCGTACACCGAGTTTTCCTACAGCCTGCTCCAGTCCTACGACTTCCTGCACCTCCACGACGAATCCGGATGCCGGCTCCAGGTGGGTGGCAGCGACCAGTGGGGCAACATCGTGTCGGGCATGGACCTTACCCGCCGGTTGCGGGGTACCGACACGTTCGGGATGACGTTCCCGTTGCTGACCAAGTCCGACGGTGCCAAGTTCGGTAAGAGCGAGTCCGGCAACGTGTGGCTCGATGCCGCCAAGTCGTCGCCCTACAAGATGTACCAGTTCCTCGTGAACACGGCCGACGCCGACGTGAGCAAGCTGCTCCGGTTCCTCACCTTCCTGCCGAAGGAGGAGATCGAAGCGCTCGAAGCGCAGGTGGCCGAAAGTCCGGAGAAGCGCGACGCCCAGCGACGGTTGGCTGAGGAAGTCACGCGGATTGTGCATGGCGACGATGCCCTGCAGGGCGCACTGAACGCCACCAAGGCCATGTTTGGCGGCGATCTGAAAGGGTTGGACGACGCGACGCTCGAAGACATCTTCAGCGAAATGCCGTCGTCGGAACTGCCCCGTGACATCCTGAGCCAAGGCAAGGCGTTGCTCGACGTGTTGGTCGAGGCGGGCGTGTTCGCCAGCAAAGGCGAAGCCCGCCGCATGGTCAAGAACGGCGGCCTCAACGTCAACAACGAACGCGTCACCGACGACGCCATGACCTTGACCGAAGACGCCCTGGCCTCCGCCACCATCGCCGTCGTCCGCAAAGGCAAGAAGAACTACCACCTGCTGAAGTTCAAGTAGGTTTGCAGCGAGAAGAGAAGCCCCGCCTGCCGATTCAGCAGGCGGGGCTTTGTGTTTGTGGATGCCCGCAATTGCGCATGAAGGATTGGAGACCTTGCGGTCGTTGGGAGTGGCGCGGTCGGAGACCGGCCACAACGGGCGCGGTGGTAGGGTCGACCTCCGCGTCGACCGTCTTCGCGCGGGCGTTAGGTGACGGCCCGAAGACGGTCGCGACGGAGCGCGCCCCTACCGAAGAGGTGTGGGACCGGCGCCACTACCTCGTCTTCGCCCCCAGTTCCTTGAGCTTCTTCAAGAGGTCCGCCGCCGCGTATGCGGTCTCGGGCTCGAACTCGGTGGTCTTGAGAATCGGGATGAAGAGGTCGCACAGACGCTTCCTGTGCATCGTTGAACGATTGCCCTTCCTCGGATACCAGTTGGTACTCGCATGAGCGGAAGGGTCAGGAACAATCTTCTTGACGAGAGCGAGGGCGTCGGCTTGTTGGGGCGGGTTGCCGCTCTTGATGCACCAGGCCAAACGCTGGAGTATGGATGGGCAGTTCTCGGCCACCCGCCGGATGCGATAGCCAATCGAGTAGTAACACCAGTCCGAGATCGGCATGATCATCCTGTCTTGCCCGACCAGAACGATGAGCGACTGCGGACGATGTCCGCCGTGGGGCTCGATGAAGCCCTGAAGTTCGGGGCCCGGTTCTGCGAAGTCCCATTCCATGACCGTATCACATCCGATTAGGGCCGCTTGCGCACTGAACTTCTCGTTGCTGTTGCTGTGTCTCGGTCCGAATTGGTCCACCGGATACGCCGCGTCCGAGGGTCCAAGAAGCGCCTCAATCTGCTCCGTAGCGAGGCCCTCAGGGAGGGTCTTCGTCAAGACGTAGGGCCAGATGCTTCTGTAGCGAGGGCTGCGGGAGCGGAACAGATGACACACCTCATCTGACAGGAGTTCAGGCGCGAAGTCGTGGAGCAGGGAGGCCGCAATGCGTCGCTTCGTGCGCAAGCGGTCATCGTCTTCATCGGCGGGGAAGGCGTCGAGCCGTTTGAGCAGGAGGTCGACCTCCTCCTGGGTCAGGATGATGGCTTCGTTGAGCGGAGCATTCGCGATATGTTCGATGGCAAGCACGTAGCCCGCGTGGGTGGGGCATATGTATTCGTTGAGACCCATTGGGCCTCGCCCGCACCATTCCGATGCCTGAGCATCCTCGGCGTGCAGTAGCCAGTGCTTCAGGACGGGGAGGGCCCGGCGATCCTTGAAATAGGCCAGGACGATGGAGGCCCCCGGGCTGCCGGTCTCTCTAACAAAGGAGAGAACATACTGGAAACTCTCCTCACGGTGCGTGTTCATGAACGGGAACCCCGCGAACGATTCACCAAATCCGGTCCAATCACCCACGCCAGCCCACACAGTCGCGTGCCAGTCCACCCAGTACCGCGCCATGATCACGTGGGTTGTGAATTCGAACGTCGTGAGGCTCTCCGAGCGCTCCGGGAGTCGTCGATACTCCTTCTTGACGTAGTCCCTTTCCTCTGCCCAGTCGGACCAAGTCTGCTTCAGGCTGGTCAGCAGTTCTGGACCCAATTCCCGTCCTTCGAAGGACAAGAGAAGGCGCATCAGAACATCGGGCAACCACTCGTGCCTGTCGACGATTGACGGCAACGCCTCCAACCACTTCGCTTCGACCCGGACCCATTCTTCGGGGGCCAGGTCCAACTCGGCGAGGCGTTGGGTGCATTCGAACGCGCTGGGTTCGGAGATGGACCGCCGCCAGATGGTGGCGCTGGGTCCGTCGCAGGTGTAGGACTCCAGTTCGAGAAGCAGGGATTCCTTTAGCGATGGAGTGCTACCTCCAGAGGCGGCATCCTCCTGCGCGCGGGCGGCGGGGGCGGTCACCAGAGAGGCGGCCGCCAGGACAAGCACGATGGCGCATGCACGGGAAGGCGACAATTGAAAGAACTGGGTGGGGCGTCGACGGTGCATCACAGTATCTCCGTACTTCTCCAGCCGAGGATGAGAGCATTGTGAGTTGGTGGACATGGTTTGTCAACGTTTGGTGGATGGGTTGGCTGGCGGCTCCTCCTGAAATTGTGGGGCCGGCGTCCTCGCCGGTCCAGCGCCACGACGGCGGGAGAAGAGAGGCCCTTAACGCAGAGGCGCGAAGGACGCGGAGGACCGCGGA
>JAAEQP010001242.1 GCA_024231375.1 bacterium
CAACCCAGGGAAGGAGTCGACATGCTCACCTCCACCAAGCGGACCCTCTGCTTCATCACAACCCTCACCGTGTGCGTCCTGTTGATTGGGTGTCCGTTCCTAGCCGACCTCAAGCTTGCCCCAGCCACCGTGCCCGACGTGGTGGGCATGCTACGGTCCGCGGCTGAAGAGGCCATCCTCACCGCCACGCTGTGCGTTTCCAGGGTCTACGATCAATACAACCCCTACGTAGAAGCCGACGTCATCATCGCGCAGAATCCCCTAGGAGGCACCGTGGTCGAGCAGGGGGATGGGGTGGACCTCGTGCGCACCGTTGGCCCTCTGCCGTGTTGGGACGTGGGCCTCGGCGGAGGCCGGGGCCACGGCTTCTGTGTTGAACAGACCAGCGATGGCGGGTTCGCGGTCGCGGGTTATTTGACGGGCGGGCCTTCTACGAGCGGGATGTACGTGATGAAGGCAGACGCGAACGGCACGCTGTCATGGGCGCATCGCATCGAGGGCACGAAGACGTGGCGTGGGTGTGATATGGAGGAGACGAGCGACGGCGGCTACATCCTTGTTGCCCTCGGGAGTGACATCATCGTGCCCTGGTGCACGATGTGTCTGGTCAGGATAGACCTGTGGGGGAATGAGACGTGGTACAAATATATCGCCGACATCTACTCCGAAACCGGCGGTAGCGTCAGCCAGACCAGTGACGGCGGCTACCTGATCGCGGCGGATTCGTTCTCGGACTCCACTGATCGGGATATGTGTTTGGTGAAGACGAATTCTTCGGGCATCGTGCTGTGGTCCAATTCGTTCGGTGGCCCGGATCGAGAAAGCGTTATCGACATGCAACTGACTGAGGATGGCGGGTGCATCCTCGCAGGGTGGATCGAGCCCTCTCCAGACACCGATCTCAACGTGCGAGACGCCTTCGTGGTGAAGGTCGACGCAACAGGCAATGAGGAGTGGTCACGCACATACGGCGGCGAGGACTGGGAGGTCGTTTGGTCCGTACAGCAAACGGACGATGGGGGATACGTTCTCGCGGGCAACACCCACCCGCACCCCTATCGACACCCCAGCGGACAAGTGTATCTAGTGCGGATTGACGCCGCAGGCGAGGAGATCTGGACCAGAACGTACGGGGGGCCGGGCGGTGAGGTCGCATACAGTGTCAAGCAGACGAGCGATGGCGGGTTCATCGTGGCGGGCGCGACGGTAGAGAGCCCGTTTTCCGAGGAAGAGCCCATGTCGCCGGCCTACGTGGTGAAGACGGATGCCCACGGCAATGAGACGTGGTCCGCTGTCATCGGAAAGTTGGGATTGTACCGCGCGCAGGATATCATCGAGACGAGCGCCGGCGAGTATGTGCTCACGGGGAAGACGGACTACGACTACCGCGGTCGTACCGGCATCCCGCTCATCGGCTGGAGCTTCCCGGCAGCGCCGTAGCGCGGGGTAGTCCCCGAGCGAACGAGATCCTTCACTTCGTTCAGGATGACGGGGTTGGAGAACAGCCTTGGTGCGTGCTCGCCCCGCCTTCGGCGGACCTCGACACACCCTACGAAGAACGTGCGCGCGGATTTGGAGTCCATGTAGGGTGCGTCGAACGCAGGTCGCAGACCAAGTGAGCACGCACCATTCCTGTGTTGGGCGGCCGCAACCCGGCCCCGGCGTCAGCGCGCTACCACGACGTTCCCACCCCTCCGGCCGGGAATCCTCAACGCACGCCGGAACCGGGGTGGGGCTCTGCGGCGACTCTGCGCACATCTTCCGCGGTAGCCCCGCGAGATTCGGATCATGCAGCCAGGGCGATTGCCCTGGTGCGGCCTCCCTTCACAAACGCGTCTCGGCGATCTATGCTTAGGGTGGAGCGTTTCAGTGGAAGGATTGACCCTGTCCGCGCTGTGTGCGCGAAGGAGGGAATATGCCGGTCCGGAACAGACTGGTGGCGGTGGTGTCGGCAGGTCTGATCGCGGCGGGCGTCGGCGCGGCCATTGGTGCATGCGTGATACTGCTGGCGCGACGCGGGCCTGAATCCCCGACGATGACCCCGGGGGCCCCTTCTGAACCCGAAGCCGCTCTCCCGCGCGAGGAGCGTGTGTACGTATCGCCGCTGGCGGGGAAGTGGTACGCAGCCGATGCGGACGCGTTGCGCTCGGAATTGCAGGGTTACCTGGACGAAGCGGACAATGCGGGCCAGGACGAGATCTGCGCGTTGCTGTTGCCCCACGCGGGGTACCGTTGGTCAGGTCGGATCGCGGCGGAGGGGGTCCGCCAGGTCCTCGGGAAACAGTATTCGCGCGTCATCGTGTTGGGGCCGTCGCACCAAGTGCCCATGGAGAACATCGCCAGCGTGCCGGATGCCACGCACTACGAGACGCCCCTGGGCAAGGTGGCGTTGGATGTGGCGTTCATGGACCGGTTGAAGGGGTACCGGGAGTTTCGATGTCTGCCGGATGCGCACGATGGTGAGCACAGCGTTCAGATCGAGGTGCCGTTGTTGCAGATGGCGTTGGGCGAATTCCGGCTGGTTCCCATCGTCGTGGGGCAGGTGGATGCCGAAACAGCGCGTACGATGGGCGCGGTGTTGCGCGGGTTGATCGGACCCGAGACGTTGGTGGTGGTGAGCAGCGATTTCACGCACTACGGACGAGGGTTCGAGTACGTGCCGTTCCGCGAAGACGTGGCCGCGAATCTGCGCGAATTGGACATGGGCGCGGTGCATGCCATCGAGGCGAAGGATGCGGACGCCTTCGGAGGATACGTCGAAGCGACCGGCGCGACGGTGTGCGGCCGGTGTCCCATCATGGTGTTGCTGGCGATGGTTGGGGATGAGGATGTGACGCCCCGGCTGCTGAAGTACGACACGTCGGGCGCGATGACGGGCGACTACAGTCACTCGGTGAGTTACGTGAGCATGGCGTTCGAGGGCCGTTGGCCAAATGGGGAGCCCCTGGCGATGGACACAACAAGCGACGCACCACTGAGCCCGGAGGACAAGGAAGCCCTGCTGAAACTGGCCCGGGCGACGGTCCACCACTACCTGGAGCACCAAACGGTCCCAACGGCGGACGATCTCGGGGTGACCATCACCCCGTCGATGGAAGAGACGATGGGGGCGTTTGTGACAATCCACAAGAATGGACAGTTGCGGGGATGCATCGGCGAAATCGTGCCGCGCCGGCCGTTGTACAAAGCGGTGATGGGGCAAGCGCTGAACGCGGCGTTCAAGGACCGACGGTTTCGGCCCGTAGCGCCGGAGGAGGAACCGGACCTGCACTTCGAGATTTCGGCGTACGCCGATGCACCGCGGACTGTGGCATCGCGCGAGGACATCGAACTGGGGCGTCACGGGATTGTGCTGGAGAAAGGGGGCCGAAGCGCGTTGTTCTTGCCCCAGGTGGCCCCGGAACAGGGCTGGGACTTGGATGAAACGTTGACGCGCCTTGCCCAGAAAGCCGGGTTGTCAGCGGACGCTTGGCGCGAGGGAGCGTCGTTCCGGGTGTTCGAGGCCATCGTGTTCAGCGAGACCACGTGATGCGGTTGGGTCGTTCCTGGGTCGTGGCCGCGCTGGGGTTCTTCGCCGTACTGGCGCAGACGGTACTGTTCCGCGCGTTTCTCACGGCCTTCGAAGGCAACGAACTCGGCATCGGCGCATTCTTCGCTTCGTGGCTGGCGTGGGTGGCAATTGGCGCGGCACTCGGACGCACCCGGTGGCTTGCCGGGCCCACAATGGTACGCCGCTTCAGTTTCCTGACGCTTCTGTACCTTCCCGCGATGCTACTGCAACTGTGGTTGGCACACGACATCCGTGCGCTGGCCGGAGTCGCGGGCTACGAACGCTTCCCCCTGTTGCCTATGCTCTGCTGGTCGTTTGTGGTCAACGCGCCGGTGAGTCTCGTCACGGGATACCTCTTCACCATGGCGTGCCGGTGGGGGGCGCTTGATTCGACAGGACGTCTCACACCGGGTCGGGTGTACGTGCGCGAGACCTTGGGCGCGTGTGCGGGCGGGGTAGCGGTAACGGCGCTGCTCGTCGCGGGCGCGCCGGGCGAAACCGTGGTTCTAGTGGGCGGCACAGTCGTGTCGACTGGGGCGGCCGTCACGGCATGGGTGGAACGGCGAAGGGGAAAATGGCTCTGGGTGTTGCCTGCCGGGTTGGCGGCCGCGCTGATTGCAGCGGCGGCACTGGGCGCGGGTGGGCGCTGGGCCGAGGTGCGCCGGCAGGCGGTGTGGGAACGGGTGTTGCCGCGGGACGCATACTCGGGCACGTTCACCACGGCCCAGGCGGAGTATCTGTATGGCGAACGGGACGGTCAGTTCCTGGTGCTGTCGAGCGGCGGCGTGTGCGAGGCATTGCCGAACACGGAACACGCGTCCGAGACGGTGGCGGTCACGTTGGCGCAAGCGCACCGTGCGCGCCGAGTACTGGTGGTTGGGCCGGGGTCGCTGGGGGTGTGTTTGCGGTTCCGCGAACTGCCGCAGATTGAGCAGGTGGTATGGCAGCACCCGGACCCGGAGTATGCGCGGCATGTGATGGGGCTGTTGCCCGAAACGCTTCGTGATGCCGCGATGGCGATCGACGTGCCCGCTATGGATGTACGAGCCTTCCTGCGTGGAACCGACGCGCGGTTCGACCTGGTGGTGCTGAATCTTCCAGACGCCACGACGCTCGTGGTGAACCGATACTCGACGCGGGAGTTCTACGAGTCAATCCGGGCGCGGTTGTCGGAGACGGGGATCGTGGGGGTGCGGGTGACGGGCGCGGCCAACTTCCTGGGCCCGGAACTGGCTGCCCTGGGCGCATCGGCGGCGCAGACGCTCGGGTCGGTATTTGGCGCGGTGGCAGTGAAACCAGGCGACGAAACGTGGCTGATCGCGTCGGACCGGGCCGCCATCACGGAGGATGGCGCGGAACTGGCCCGGCGTTGGGCGGATATCGAAGGTGGGGCGAACGTGTTTCCGCCGGAAGCGGTGACCGCGCTGTATCCGCCGGACCGGGTGGCGTTTCAACGGGAGGCCTACGCGGCCGCGGCCCGGGAACTGGGTCCTGCGGCGGTGAACACGGACCGGCATCCGCGTGCGCTGCAACACGCGCTACTGGCGTCGCTACGGCGAGAAGGGACATGGTCGGTGTCGTTGGCCGGGCTTCGGTCGCTGGGTCCGACCGGAGCGTGGTGGCTGTTCGTGGCGCCGCTGTTGGTGTACGGCCTGCTGCGACTGGTGTATGTGTACCGCCACGGGGCGCGGGACGCGGACGACGCGTCGGGGGCCGCGCCGGTGTTCGATGCGAAGATGCTGGTGCTGTTGACAGGCACGGCGTCCATGGCGCTGACGATTGTGTTGCTCTTCTTCTACCAAGCGGCGTTCGGTTCATTGTTCCTGTATGTGGGACTCGCGACGGCGTTGTTCATGGCGGGGGCACTGGCGGGCAGTGTGGGTTCGGGGATGCTGGCAGAGCGTTGGGCCAACGCCGCAAGCACGGGATTGATGATGTGTCTGGTGGCGCATCTGGTTCTCCTGGCGGTGGTCGGCGGGCTCCCGGTGGACGCGGTGTTCGGTACGTATGTGGTCCTCTTCGCGTTGTGCGGCGTGTTCACGGGCGTGTACTTCCCGTTGGCGGCCGCGCGGCTGGGCACGTCCGGCATCGATGCGGGACGGGCTGGTGCGAGCCTCGAGTTGCTTGATCACGCGGGCGGCACACTCGGCGCGGCGGTGACGGGCCTGATTTGGTTGCCACTGCTGAGCGGACCGGCCACGGTAAGCATCGTTGCCACACTGGTGGCGGTGAATCTGGTCGCAGTGGCGCTGTGCCGGGCGATGGCGATGCGTGGGGACGCACTGGGCGCGCCACGGCGGCCGGACGACTGGTTCGACCGCTGGCAACCGGCCTTGGGGTATGTGCTGGTGGGTGCAGGGGCGTGGTGCATGCTGGGGTACCACGTGGCGGAGCGATCGGAGGCGCTGGACCGTCCGGCTATGTTCGCCGAGGCGGCACAGGCGATGGCGGGCGACTTGGGGTTGATTGAGGAGAGCGGGGCGGCGGCGGACGGCACGTCGTATCCGAGGTACGCGACCGCTCAGGGCGGGCTGGTGCTGGACACGGGGCCCTTGGTATCGGGCGTGTACGGCTATGGGGGACCGCTTGAACTGGCGGTGCATATCGAGGACGGAAGGCTTCGGGGGGTGCGCATTCTCGCCTCGAACGAGACGCCATCGTATCTGGACTATGTGCAACCGTGGCTGGATTGGCTCGAATCGGCGGAACTCCGCGTTCCTGAGGAATTGGCGCAAGTGGATGCGCTGAGCGGGGCGACGTTGACGTGCGACGCGGTTCGGGACACGGTGATTCAGGCGGCGAGCAAGGCTGGACTGGGTGCGGCCGGGGATGCGGGAACGCCACGGAAGCGAGACTCCGCAGCGGTCGCGTTCATCCGGTTGGCGGCACTGCTGGTGGCGGCGTTGGCCATGCGGCAGCATCCGGTTCGCTGGGTACGGCGGGTGTTCCTCGTGGTGGTGGTGGTTGTGGCGGGCGTGTGGCTGAACACGCAGTACAGCGTCCAGAATGTGGCCGCGTTGCTGGCAGGCCAACTGCCCGGCACGGGCCTGGGCGCGTCCTTGTTCCTGTTGGTGGTGGTGCCGGTGGGGGCCCTGCTGCTTGGGAACGTGTATTGCGGGTATCTGTGTCCTTTCGGCGCGGTTCAGGAACTGCTGGGCGATTTGGCGCCCAAGTGGCTGACGCGCGAACCGCCCAAGGTACTGTGGCGCTTCGGGCGCGCGGTGAAGTACGGGGTGTTGCTCGTGCTGCTGGGGGCCTTCGCACTCACCCGCGACGCCACCGTGCTGACGCCGGACCCGCTCATTACGTTCTTCGGGTCCGCGCGGACCACGGCGGCTGTGGCGATTGCGGTGGCCGTGTTCGTGTTGTCGCTGGTGTACGGGCGATTCTGGTGCCGAAACCTGTGTCCGGCAGGAGCGTTCCTGGCGCTGTTGAACGGGCTACGGCTGGTCAAACGGCTGTCACCGACCATCTTGCCCGTCCGCTGCGATCTCGGCGTGCAGACGGGACGCGAGTTGGATTGCATCCGCTGTGACCGGTGCCGGATGGAGGGGGTCGAGGCGCGCAGGGGACCCGAGCCTGGCATGCT
Source organism: bacterium (assembly GCA_024231375.1). Next base: position 7,140 of record JAAEQP010001242.1, read on the forward strand.
TGGGGCACTGGCTGACCGTGGCAACGGCGTGTTCGTGGTGGCGGTCCTGACGCTGGCGGCGGTGATCGTCGCGATGACCGTAACTGAGACCCGCGCTGCACTGGAACCGCAGGTCGTCGTGCGCGCCGTTGAGACGACCGGCGGCGTGGGCGGTGAACCGCGCGACGTGGATGCGGAGCGAATACAGCGGCTCATCGACGAAGGGCGCCTGTCGGGCCATGAAGCCGAGTACTACCGGGTCGCGCCCGAGGGTGGTCCAGCGCCCGATGAGGGGCGGCAGAAGCGTCGGCGGAGGCGCGGCGGGCCGGGGCGATGAGGGCGAGGAGCCTTCTTTGACAGGATAACTGGATTGACAGGATGTGAGATGAAACTGAAACAGCGAGTGGCTGGAGGGGACACAATGGGATACGCGAGTTTCTGGGCGGTGTGGGCGATTGTGGTGGGATGTCTGGTCGTGACCGGCGGGGCCGGTGCGCAGGACAACGGTGAACCACCACTGCGTCCGCTCGTGTTGGGCGCGCCGTTGACCCATCCGGACTGGATGTTGCGGGACGTTCCGTGGGGTCCTGAAGGCGTGAAGCACATGCTGGACGCGTGCAAGGCGTGCGGGTGGACGCGGGTGTATTGGCGCGCGCTGGACGGGGGCCGGGCGCTGTATAAGAGCGCGTTGATGGACCCCCAAGGTAGATGGGACGAGGACAACTTCTGGCATCCCGTCGCGCCGGAGGACGTGAAACTAACGGAGCAGTTCACGAGCGGTATGTCGGCGGAGAACCGGCAAGCGTTGTTGGACCGGTTGCAGAAATGGGAGTACAGCGAATTCGACACCCTGCGCGAGGCGGTGCGGTACGGTCATGAGATCGGATTGGAAGTGCATGCCTGGTTGTCGATCAACGAAGACGACCACGGCTGGGGATTGGAGAGCCGGTTCAGCAAGGCGCACAAGGAGACGCGTTGGCGCAAACGGGACGGCACGCTCTACCGCAGTCAGCAGAGCTTCGCGTATCCAGAGGTGATGGAATACAAACTGGGGATCGTTGCCGAAATTCTGGACAACTACGAGGTGGACGGGCTGTTTCTGGACTGGATTCGCACGGGCGACGTGCGCGACGACCCGCAGAACGATGCGGATGGCGTGGCGGACCGGGGATATGAGGAACCGCTGGTGAAGAAGTTCACGGAGCTGTATGGCGCGGACCCGCATACGGTGCCAAACGGAGACGAACGCTGGGTGCGCCTGCGCGCGGAGCCGCACACGGAGTTCATGCGCGGGGTACGCGCGCTGGTGGACAAGAAACGGCCGGGCAAGCCCGTCGCGGCGATGGTGATGCAGCCGTGGGGGTATCGGGGGCTTCAGAACAAGATCGACGGGAACCTGCGCGGCATGCTGCTCGATGTTCGGACTTGGGCGCGGGAAGGGCTTGTGGATTCGGTAGTGGCGGCAGGTTACTACATGAACGGCGGCAATTCCGAGTTGGCCTACAAGGCACTCGAGGAAGAGACGGAAGGCAAGGCGGAGGTGTGGTTGTACGCGTGGGTGCCCACCACGACTGGCGATGTATGGCGCGAGTTTGGTTTGGCCGACGGGGTGGGTGCGAAGCAGATCCTGTTCTGGGAGGCCGACTACATCGACGGGCGCGAGAAGAAGGAAGAATTGCAGAGCGCCATGCGCACGCGGGCGGCGGGGTTGAAGTAACCGGGCGGCAAGGCGCTCCCGGACCTACTCCATCCAGAACGAGTAGAGTTTGGCGGCTTGTATGTGGAATTGGAGGCGGACGGGTTTGCCTTTCAATGCGGTGAGGTCGCGGCCGTGTTTCCATGCGACGGTGTGGTCGAGGGTGTCGGTGTTTTCGAGGGGGACGCAGTCGCCGCGAGTGAAGCCTTCGACGGGGGCACCGCTTTCTTCCAAGACATCGACGGTGACGCTTCCGGGCCGGGCGACGGCGTTGAGGTGGAGCGTAGTCCCGTTCAGCAGCAGGGGGGCGGTGATGACAGAGCCGGGTGCGCACTGGGCGTCGAGGGACACGAACCCGTCGGGCCGCAGGAGGGCCAATCCGATGGACCCGATGTGGCCGTAGGGCTCGACGGCCCAATGCAGGGTCTGACGGCCTTGGTAGAAAATGTAGAGGGTGTCGCCCACGCGAATGGGTGGGTTCTGGGACGGTGTAACCCAGGCCTGGTCCCACGACCCGTCCGAGCCGTACTCGAGAAACGTCTGGCGGTCACAGGCACGATGCCAGGCGTGTCCGTCGAGGCTGTAGGCCAGTTGGGTGTTGAGCTTGCGGGTGGGGATGAAGAAAGGTTCGAGGAACCCGATTCGAATGCCTTCGTAGTTGAAGGGAATCATGCCGTAGAGCTGGGTTTCTTCCGGGTCGCGGTCGTCGGCCGCCAGGACTTCGCCGATGAACTCGAAGGTTTCGCCGTCTTTGCTTTCCCACAAGCCGCAGGTGCGAATACCGCGTTCGGGCACGCGCGTGATGACGCAGTAGGCGCCACGTTCGGTGTCGTAGTAGGCGGCGGACCGGTCGCCGGACTCGATGCACACGCCGTCCTGCATGGTCCAATGGATTCCATCAGGCGAGGTCGCGGTACGGATGCCATTCGGGTTGCGGCCATGGTAGTACATGCGGTACTTGCATTCGGGCGTGGGATCGGGCACAGCGATGACGGTGGGCGCGTCGATGAGATCGCCTTTGGGCCAGAGCACGATGTTGTTGGCCGTGGAGCCGAGATAGTCGACGAGGCCGAGGTCGGGTTTGTCCCAGTGCAGGCCGTCCCGGGACGTGGCGTAACACACGAGGATGGGGTCGTCGTTCTTGGCGAACTTCTTGTAGACCATGTACCAGAACTTGAAGAGCTTGTCGGTCTCGTCGTAAAGGACCGACCCCCACGCGATGACGCAGTTGCCTTCCCAGGGCTTCTCGTAGGTGAGGACGGGGTTGGCCTGATGCTTGGCGGGCTGGTTGACGACGCGTTCGAGCCCTTGGTTGGCGGCGATGAGACTGTCGTCGATGAACAGTTGGTGTTGGGCGCCCACGGGACGCGGTTCCTCCGACCCGGCGGCCAAACCCAGTCCTTCCGTGGCTTCGAAACGCACGGTATTCCAGATACGGAGTTCATCGATGTGACCCGCAAACACGGGATCGCCGATGTTGGTGCTGCCGCCCACGACGAGGGCCTCGTCGGTGACGTCCATTCGTCCGCGCACGAGGGCACTGTCGACCAGGACGCCGCCGACGAACAGGCGCAGCCACATGCCGTCGAAGGTGACGGCGATACGGGTCCATTCGTTGAGCGGAATCTCGGTGTTGCCGACCCAACCGGGGCCCCACTCGCCACCGCACCGGACAGCAGCCTTCAGGCGGCCGTCGAGCAGACCGACCTCGAACTGGTGTTCCTTGGTGACAATGATGGCGTGTTTCTTCCTGGCGGTGGGGTAGAGCAAGGCTTCGACCGTGAAGCAATTCTCGGGAAAGTGAAGCGATTCGGCATCGGGACAGGCCAGAACCCCGTGCTTGCCGTTGAACTGAATGGAATGCCCTTCGGGACCGTCGGCCCAGTGGGGCCATCCCTCGACAGCGACGAAGGTGAGGTCGTGGCGCCCGGTGACGTCGAAGGCGAACTCGCCTTCGTTCCGTTCAAAGTGGTAGGAGGCGACGAGGCCGAACTGGTCGCTCTCGGCGACGTGGGCGGGGGTCAGCGCAGCGGCACGGGCTTCGGACGAGGGGCGTTTGAGCTTCGGCAGCACGACGTCTCCGGACTCGCGGGCTACGTGGGCAGCGTTCAACTCGGCCTCGAGCGTGGGCAGATAACTCTCACCGTAGACCTGCTCCTTGTCGCCTTCGTAGAACCAGGGGATGGGGATGACCTGAAGCCGCCAGTTGTAGGCGTTCTTCTTGGTCATGGATTTGCTGTAGGTGATGACCGCGTTGCCGCCCGAGAAGACGACGTTGGCCATGGTGATCTTGCCTTCGAAGTCGTCGGCGCCGTCCAGATGCCGGAC
>JAAEQP010001243.1 GCA_024231375.1 bacterium
ACCCACAACCTCTACCAATACACATACGATTCATCCAGACCGCACGCGGTGAGCGTGGCCCATGTAAACGGCGTTCCCCATAATTACCAATACGATGAAGCCGGCAACACCGTCTACAGCGAGGATCTCTCCAACCCCGCCTCCCCCGCTCAACGCTATATAAACTACAACTGTTTCAACAAGCCCAAGGAAGTCTACACCATCGCCGACAACCAGACCCGAAAAACGTCCCTGGTGTACGACGGCGACGACCGAAGGCTCATAAAATTCGTCCACTCCATCGACGGGGTGTTCCCACCCGCCCAATACGACGCCCCCGAATCCGGCACTCCCGAATTCGAACTACCCGAGGGCGACCCTCCCGTTTCCAGGGCGGTCGAACCCGGCTTCAACCTGGAGTCCGCCACCTTCTATCTTTCCAAGAATTTCGAGAAGACCACACCGGACGGCGTGACCTGGCGGGACGCCAAATACATTTTCGCGGCCGGCCAGCGCGTCGCCAAAATCGACTCGACCGGCGTCCACTATTTCCACAAGGACCACCTCGGCAGCACCAACGTGGTCACGGATGAGGCCGGTGGCAACGCCACGGAGGCCGCCCAGTACATGCCCTACGGTGAACTCTGGGGGCACGCGCTGAT
>JAAEQP010001244.1 GCA_024231375.1 bacterium
GAGTACCACGCACCCCACGCATCATGCACGTCGTTCATGCGCATGGACCAGAACACTTCAACGTCGTTCTCGCGGCACCAGTCGACGACGATCTCGAGGGAATCCGTGCCTTGATCGATGAACTCCTGGGTCTTGTTCTTGGAGAATCCCGAGCCGGGGCCCTTGCCCGGCTCCTCGGCGGTGGAGTTGAAGACTTCGCCCACTTTGGTGTTGTGGGTAAAATAGCTGAAGCCCGAACTCCACGTGCAATAGACAATGGTGTCCACCTGGGATCCGGCGAGCAACGTGGTCCGTTTGTCGAGCAGCGCTTTGGGCGTGGCTTCGTCGCAGTAGTACACGGGCTCGTTGCCGTCGTTGTCGAACACGATACGGCGCTCGCGGTGAGCGGCTTCCTTGCGCATCGCGCGGACCTCGTCCAACGACACGGACGCCGCCGCGTCCTCAGCCGCCGTGGCGATGCTCGGGATGTCAGTCAGCGCCATAAGGACGCCCATTATCGCCGCGATACCAATGATTCCACCACGCATGTGAACTTCCTCCTTAGTGACGCGCCCGTCAACCTTGCTGCCTTGAGTCCCGGCGCGGTAGAGTGGGCGCACCAGAGTGCGCGCAGCAAAGTGCGTCGCTGTTCAAGTCCCTAAGACTGGACCATCCGGTCGCGAAGATCAAGGGCAGGCACGGGAGAAGGCCATGCGTACGGGGCGAAGATGCCGGGTGTGGGTCGCCGTTGTTGTTGTCGGCTGCATACCGCTGGCTGCGGCGGGCAACGGAGAGGAACTGAGCGCAACCCACGACCCGGTGACGCGATACGTCAACATCTCGTACCCGGTCCCTGCCGACGCCCCCGACGAGGTTCTCGTGTCGTGCTCCTGGCGGCCTGCCGACGGTGGCGACTGGCACGTGGCCCGTGTACTGCCTCTGGTTTCGGACACGGCGCTCCTTCTTGCCACCGATGACGACTGGAACGCCTGGACCGCGGAGGGCAAGGTCCTGGAACGCCGCGCCGCGGGCCTGCGCAGAACCGTGGTGTTCAACCCGTATCCCGATGCCCAACGCGAAGGACGCGTGGACATAGAGTTCCGGGTGCGGGTAGCCACACTGGACGGCGTTCCCCTCGCCGAGCATACCGGCCCCATC
>JAAEQP010001245.1 GCA_024231375.1 bacterium
ATGCGTGTTGATGGTGAAGAACCCGGTGACCTGGACCTGGCAACCATGTTCTACTACGGCTCGTTCGATGAGGAATGCTACGGTCTCACCATCGGTCCTGGCTATGCCACAACCACCATCGAACAGGTGCGCGGTTACCTCCCCGTCTGCCTTCAGCAAGGCTGGATCAGCGGCTACCCTTTCGTCAAGGATCTTGACGCTCCACTCGGCAAGGCCCAGAAACTTCGTGATAGTGGTGATGTGTCAGGAATGGTCTCCGCGCTTGAGGAAACCGTCAAGAAGCTTGAGGAGGTCCGGTCCTACAAGCGGAAGACCTACGAGGTTACCCACGAGGCGTATGCCCTCATTCGCTACAACTGCGAGCATCTGATTCGCCAACACTCAGACAAGGAGTAGACTCACGCCTGACGAGCCAGGTCTCGCGCAGTGGAAGAAATGGGGGCAGCAACCGATTCTAGTGGCTCCCTCCCCCGTTCGCGGTTCCGATGAGTCGTGGTATTGCACACGCCAGGCCCGGAACGGGTGGCGGGCAGTCCGAAGACGGAGGGGTCCCGTCTTCCTCAACCACGGATTCACACGGATGGACACTGATGGGGAGCGCAAATCGAAGAAGACGGAGACCTGACGGTCGTGGGATGTGGCTCGGTCAGGAGACCGGCCACAGCGGGAGGATGACCGACGAGGGCGCTGGTCCCACAATGCCGGCCGCTGGGTGAACGAGATCCTTCGCGTTGCTCAGTTAGGATGACGGCGAGGGCGGAGTCGCTCTCATCTTCTTCATCCTCCCCATCCATGTTAACAGCCTCTTGCGTTCCCGGCATGGCGCGTGCTCACGCGGTATGCGCCGTCACTTCGCTTTCCCGAACATCATCGGCTGGGAGAAGATGGTCTCGCCGCGGGCGTCGTGGGCCTTCACGCGCACGAACACTGCGCTGCCCGCAGGCACGGAGAGTGCGCCGGACGCCGCGTCAACGGTCTTCACGATTCCCTTGTCCGTGATGAACTCGATGCGGTTCGCGCGGTTGGTGCGTACGCGGATCTCGTCTGCGCTCGGCTCAATCGCTTCGAACCGAAGACCGTTGCCGCGCAAGCACCCGTAGAAGTTGCCTGTGCGGTAGGCGCGAAGACAGTCGGCCACGGTGAACGCGTCAACGAGTAGCACGTTGCGTCCTTGCCAGTCCGTGCTGCCTTGCATGCGATGGTCGGGCACAAAGAAGCCAAAGCACTGCCGGCCGGAGGAGAGTATCCGGTCCCAGACCTCTTCGTTGCGGAAGCAGGTCTTCTCGTCCCGGTCCAGTATGCACCCGTGGTTGAAAACCTCGATACCGAGTACACGCGGGTCGAAGTCGAGCATGTCGAGAATCACGTCGTCCTGAAGCTTGGACCACACGGGATGATTGACCGTAATCCCGCCGCCGTCCTCCTCGACGAGTTCGTTCAGAATCAGACGGAACCCTTCGCGCCACGGAAGCGACATGCCCATGCCGTAGCCGTGCGGTTTCAGCAGAAACCGGCTTCGAGCGTCGAAGTTGCCGCTGGCATGGGCGGATCCCGGCGCGCAAATGTGCACCTGGGTGTCCGTGAAACTATGGTGCTCGGCGTTCGGGGCTTCGAGAATGTCGCCGGGCACGTTCGGGAACACGGGGCCCCCGACCTTGAACGGCAACCGACCCCGCAACTCCTCCGGAATCTCGTTGACCCACCCGGTCTTGGGGTCCATGATGATGTCGTTCCAAAGAAACGGGCCCGACGTACGCTTGCCCTTCACCATAATGGCGTGGTCCTGCCGCACGTGGAACTGGTACTCTCGCACATCCTTCATGGGACACCGGGGCGCGCTGGGGTAGTAGTTCGAGATTGTGAAAAACCGCATGCCGTCGCCATAGCCCCGGTCCAGGGTTTCCTGCTTGCGCATGTGCCCGTGGGATGTCGTGTGTACATGCTGGGCGCCGTCCCACGCCACGTTCGTGTAGGGCATGGGATTGCGCTGGCCGTCCGCTGCCCCGGCGGCGAGGGCCGTGAGTAGAACCGCGGTCCATACGGGCATTGGGAAGGTCCTCTTCGGTTTCGGCGGACACCCGAAAGGGCGCAGC
>JAAEQP010001246.1 GCA_024231375.1 bacterium
CTGTGGCAGCCTTTCACGCAGCCGAATAGAAGCCCGTCGCGCGCATCGCGGAGCGACCCTGTCAGCCGCCACCCCTCCGCACACTCGTCACCACACCCCCTGCATAGACACAGACCAACCATGAAGATGCCGAACAACTCCCCGTGCGCCTTACTGTCGTTGATGCGTGTCCTCTCTCACCGGGTCGTGCCACTTGCCGCGCGGTAGACGGCCACCAACTCCTCACGCATCACTCGCGCCGTCAGAGCGCTGGCGCCCCGACGGCTATGTCGTCTCTTTGCCAACAACCTCAGAAGCGAAACGACGCGGACGGAACAGTGAAATCGGACGGAAGGTCTCCGGCTTGGTCGATACTCAGAAAGAAGAGGTCGCGGCCCAAGAGGGTGTCGTCCCCAAGCTTCTTCATCGAAACCATAGGCCGATTCATACCACGCGAACGACTCCTTCGCCCCTGGGCTTGGATGAGACGCCATCACCCCATCGTGACATTCTGAGCAATAGAACCCCCCGTGTACCCGCAACCCTCATACCGGAAGGTCCACGGGTCGATTATCCTCGCTTGTGCTCCACGGCAGAAACCGTGGACCCGGCGGGCCTGCTCGTCGAACGCGTCAGCGTAGACGTGACACCGTAGGCCTACTTCGCCGGATTCGGCATCTCAGTACGTCGCGGCCGCCGGACGCGACTCCC
>JAAEQP010001247.1 GCA_024231375.1 bacterium
GAACCTCCTTGTCGATCTTCGCGCCTTCCTTCAGGGTGAAGTCCAGTTCGGACGGGTTGACGAAGGGGGACGCGTCGCTCTTCCCGACATAGTTCCGGAGAAACGGCGTCTCCACCGGGCTTTCTTCCGTGTAGATGGCCGTCACAATGGGGTACCTCGTCGCGTAGGGGGCCGCGGTGATATCGACGGCCTCGCGGAGACGGAGTTGCCCCATTTCGCCCTGCATGAAATCGCGGACCCGCTTGGTGTTGTCGCCCGCGCCCTGAACGGGTTGCGGGCAGTCTATGAAGATGTTGTTAACGATGGGGCTGGCGCCGCCCCCGTTGAACTTGATCACGCCCGTGTTGCCGGTCTTGTAGAAGATGTTGCCGGTTATGGTAGCGCCGAACACGCAACAATCATCGAAGAAGATGGCCTGCACACCGTGGCCGCCCTCGTGGTAGTTGTAGATGTCGTGGAAGAAGTTGTGGCGGATGACGGTGCCGGACTCGCTGGGGTCGCGCCCCATGTAGATGGCGGCTTGGTCGGACATGTCGGTCACCACATGATCGATCTCGTTGAAGGCAATCACGTGGTCGTTGCCATGCAGGTAGATGCCCATGCCCGGGCTATCGTGAATGTGGTTGTTCACAACCTGATTGCCGACCCCATCGATGTTGATGGGCGCCTTGTACGTGCGGTCCCATCGATTCACATGGTGGATATCGCAGCCTCGCACGAAGTTCCCGGCCGGGGTGAGCGTCTTGCGGTCGCCGCCGCCCAGGCTGACGCCGCCCGCCCCGATGTCGTAGATGTCGCAGTCCTCGACCCCGTTGCCCGTGCCGCCGTCGCGATTCCACGCGGTGAAGCGGTAGATGTGTTCGTGCCAACTGCCCAGTGCGCGCGACACGGGTTCGCCCGGCTCGCCGGACTCCTGATACCCGCAGCCGTTGTGCTTGCCATAGGGGAACGGCTTGACGCCCTTGCCAATCTGGACGGCCACGATGCCCATGTTGCGCAAGGTGCATCCGTCGATCACGTTCGAGGCGCCGCCCTCGATGTAGAAGCCCGCACCGCGGGTGTTCTCGAAGGTGAGGTTCTCGAACCGGACGTGCGAAGCCCCTTCAACGGCCACGAGGGGGTCTTTCATCATCGACACTTGGATCCGGGCGCCCTCCATGGGGCCGGGCGGGTAGAAGTACAACATGCCCGTGCCGGTGTCCACGTAGTACTCGC
>JAAEQP010001248.1 GCA_024231375.1 bacterium
CCAAGCAGGCGCTGCGTCTGCTCACCGGTCTCACTACGGTGATTCTGGACGAAATCCATGCCGTGGCGGACACGAAACGGGGCACCCACCTTATTACGGCGGTGGACCGCTTGGTGCGCTTGTCGGGTGAGTTTCAGCGCATCGCGCTGTCGGCCACGGTGACGCCGCCAGAAGTAGTGGCGGATTTCGTCGGCGGCTATGCACTGGAAGGAACGGGGAACGAATCACTCTACCGAAAGCGCCCGGTCAGCGTGGTGCAGTCCAAGGCGTCGAAAGCCCTGGCGGTAGAAGTGCGTTTTCCCGAAGAGGCCCGCACGAACTTGGTCGATGGGTCGCGCTGGCCTGCGTTGCTGGGAGCGGCGAAGGAGATCATCCGGAAGAACCGGTCGACCCTGCTTTTCGCCAACAGCCGGCGCTTGTGCGAACGGCTTAGCCTGCTCTTGAATGAGGATGAGGAACAGCTTCTGGCTTATGCCCACCACGGGTCGCTTGCGCGGGAGATGCGGGCCGTGGTCGAGCGGCGTCTGAAGGAGGGCGACCTGGCCGCGATTGTGGCCACGAATTCGCTGGAACTGGGGATCGACATCGGCGAACTCGACGCGGTGCTGCTCATGCAGACGCCTTTCTCCGTCTCCGGTACATTGCAGCGCATTGGCCGGTCGGGTCACCGTGTGGGTGCGGTGAGTAGAGGTATCCTCTTTCCCACGCATGGGCGGGATTTTCTCGATGCGGCGGTCATGGCGAAGGCTGTGGCGGGGCAGGAGATTGAGCCGATTGAGCCGATTCGCTGCCCGCTCGACGTGCTGGCCCAAGTCCTCGTGTCCATGACGGGTATGGAGGCCTGGGACATTGATGCGCTCTATGCTTTCATCCGAAGCAGCGCGCCCTATCATGCGTTGGCGCGGTCCCAGTTTGACCTGGTGCTTGAGATGCTCGCGGGGCGGTATGGTGAGGGCCGCGTCCGCGCCCTGAACCCGCTCGTGCGTATCGACCGTCTCGACAATACCGTCACGGGTTCGGGTACGGGCCTGCGCCACATCTATCTTTCTGGCGGCACGATTCCCGACCGGGGCTACTTCGCTCTTCGCCGGGAAGACACGAAAGCCAAGGTGGGGGAGTTGGACGAGGAGTTCGTGTGGGAGCGTAAGGCGGGTGAGACCTTTACCTTGGGTACTCAGCGTTGGCGCATCAACGCAATTACGCACAATGACGTGCTGGTGACGCCGGGCACGCCAAGTCCCACGGAGATCCCGTTTTGGAAGGGCGAAGAACTCAACCGGGGGCGTCATCTGTCGGAACGGATAGGTGCCTTCCTGGAATGGGCGGACGCACACCTGAACGATTCGGAGTTCGAGGAAGCGCTGCAGCGCGACTACTACATGCAGGACACGGCGGCCGAGGAACTGACGCGTTTCCTGAAGCGGCAGCGGACAGCCACCGACACGGC
>JAAEQP010001249.1 GCA_024231375.1 bacterium
AGGGCTTTCCTTCGTATCATCCATCTGCCAAGGTGACCACGAAAGACGCTTCCCCGATTGACCCCGTCAAGACACCTACGGCAGGCGTGCATTATCCTGTCAACCGCATGATTCCGGTGCCCCAGAGTGACGTGACCCTCGGCAAAAACCGCGAATTTGCGTCGTTCGGGTGGGACAACGAGTACGGCCAGCGCACATACACCGTCCCTGCCTTCAAGGCCTCCGAATTCAAGATTACCAACGGTGAGTTCCTCGAATTCATGGTGGATGGCGGATACGCCCGTACGGAGTTCTGGACCGCCGCGGGCTGGGAGTGGCGTGCGTTCCGCAACGTCAAGATGCCGACGCATTTTGTGCGCGCAGGTCCGCAGGGCAGCCACGAATACGTGCTGCGATTGTTGTTCGATACAACCCAGTCGGTGCCTTGGGACTGGCCCGTGGTGGTGAGTCTCCACGAAGCCGCCGCGTTCGCCAAGTGGAAAAGCGCCAAAACGGGCAAGTCAGTGCGAGTGTTGACGGAGTTGGAGCATCGGGCGATTCGGGATGGCACCACGCCGGGTCCGAATGCCGTGTCGGAGGATCCCGTCAC
>JAAEQP010001250.1 GCA_024231375.1 bacterium
GACCGCGTTTTCGCATTCCAGCAGCCCTGGATGAATCGCCGGTTCTTCTTCGAATACGTCCAGTCCAGCGGCGTAGATGCCGCCAGACTTCAAGGCGTCGGCCAACGCCGCTTCATCAAGCACGGGCCCGCGCGAGGTGTTGACGAGGCAAGCGGCGTTTTTCATGGCCGCGAACTCGGCCGCGCCGAAGGCGTGGGTCGTTTCGGGGAGCAGCGGGCAGTGAACCGAGATGAAATCCGATTCGGCCAGCAGCGCGGCCATATCCACCTGCCGCGCGCCCAATTCGAGGGCCACTTTGGGATTGGTGGGGTCGCAGTAGATGACGGGCATGTTGAAGGCCTGCGCACGCCGCGCCATGGCCTGGCCAATCCGACCCATACCGAAGATGCCCAGGGTCTTGCCGTTCACATCCACGCCCAGCAACTGCATGGGGCCCCAGCCGCCCCATTGCCCCGCGCGCACATACCGTTCCGCCTCGCCGAAGCGCCGCGCCGTCATCATCAGAATCGCCCACGCCGTGTCCGCCGTGGTGTCCGTCAACACGCCGGGCGTGTTCGACACAGGGATTCCGCGTTCCGTCGCCGCCGCCACGTCGATGTTGTTGTACCCGACGGCGTAGTTCGCGATGATCTTCAGTTGTCGACCAGCCGCGTCCATGACCTCCGCGTCCACCTTCTCCGTCAGGATGGGTAAGAGTGCATCAACGCCCTGCACGCCTTCCAGAAAGGCCTCGCGAGCAATCGGCGCGTCCTGTGGGGCCACGGTCACTGCGTCCTCCCCGAACGCGTCATACAACAACCGCAACCCGGCGTCCGGTATCTGGCGGCAGACAAGTATCTCAGGCATAGGTGCGCTCCCTTCCGGTTTCGATGGTGGCATGATACCTTGTGGGGATCAGGGCGGCAAGAGGGGAGCAAGAGGGGACATCAAGATTACTCACCACGAAGGACACGAAGAGCACGAAGTTGAGGAGACAGAAAGTTGAGAATGCAGAGTCCGTAGGGAGAATGTTTGAAGAAGTATTTGTCTTGCCCTACCTTCGTGCTCTTCGTGTCCTTCGTGGTGAGCAATCTCTTTTCTATCTATCCGCGAAGCTGATTCCCGGCCCCGATTCCGCTAGAATCAGATCACAACGCCTTGAAATCGACAGGAGAGTCTTATGGACGACCGACAAACCCGAGCCCAAGCCCTTCTCGACGAGTTCAAAGGAGCCGACTCCGTTTACGGTCTGAATTGCTTCGATCAACTGGGCGGCTTGGCCTCAGCCCTCGGCTCTCGGGTGTCCGTGGTCACGTCCGGCGTTGGCAAGGAGTGGGGGACCCACGTCCACGACGCGACGCGTTCCGCACTGGACGCGGGCGGCGTCACCTTCGCGGGCGAGCCCATTGCGGGTCCCCTGCCCAACGCGCCGTTCGAGGACGTGTACCGAATCGCCGACGCACTCGCGGCGCAAGAACCCGAGGTCGCCGTCGCGGTGGGCGGCGGAAGCACCATCGACTGCACCAAGGTCGCTATCGCCCATTGGGTGCTTCGCGACCGGTTTCCCGATCTGCGCGACTACTTCGGCATGGGGCAGGTGTCCAGACTTCTCGCCGAAACCGGCCGCACGATTCCGCCTATCGTGGC
>JAAEQP010001251.1 GCA_024231375.1 bacterium
AGCTCAGTTGGTAGAGCACCGGACTGAAAATCCGGGTGTCGGCAGTTCGAATCTGCCCCCCGGCACCATTTTTTTCGCTGGAGTAGCTCAGTTGGTAGAGCGCATCACTCGTAATGATGAGGTCCGGGGTTCGACTCCCCGCTCCAGCTCCATCGGTATGCTTCCAAGGTGAAAATGGTTCGCCTTGAGTGTTGATTCTGTAACTCTCCCTAACCATTTGGTGGTGGACGGGCCTCGGCCCGCATAGACGCATGGAAATGAAACAGTCTTTTAGTACTTCTGAAGTAGCGCAGTATTGCCACGTCACTGCGGACACCATCCGCAAATGGGCCGAAGCCGGACGGATCCGCGTCTTCAAAACCCCCGGGGGGCACCGGCGGATCCGCCGGGAAGACCTGATTCAGTTCCTGCGCGAGAACGAAATTCCCATCCACCACGATCTCAGTGGATCCGGCGTGCGTATGCTCGTCGTCGAGCACGAGCAGTCGGCGGTGACCGCCGTCCGCCGGTTCCTGGACACGACCCAGGCCTCGTTTCAGGTCGAACTGGCCCAGGATCCCTTTGAAGCCGGGCGCCAGGTCGCCGCGTTCCAGCCCGATATCATCCTTGTGGACCTCCGTCTTCCGGGCATGGATGGCATCGATCTATGCCGCCGAATCAAGAGTGTCCCCGAACTCGCCGGTACACACGTGATCGTGATGGCCGCGTCGGGCGAAGACGAGGCCCTGGCCCTCGCCATGCAGAACGGCGCCAGCGCTCACTTCACCAAACCCTTCACGCCCGACGAAATCCGCCGGGCCCTCGCCAAGGTCGGCGTCGAAGCCACCTAAGCGGGATCCCGTTGGAATCCTCCGTCCTCATGCCGCTACCGGTGTGTCCTGACGCCAACCGTCCACTTCCGGCCAAGTGCGATCCTCTCTTCCCCGCCTACTGGCAGCAGACGGTTTCTTTTCGGGCAATGGCGAACGCGCTGGCCAGGATGAGGCACCCTGCAAGCACAAGCCACGCCATGTCGCCGGGCGAGGTGACTGCTGCCAAGCCGACGGGACTATCCGGATCGGTCGTCTTGAACGTGATGAGCATGGGCGTCTCCGTGACGGTAACCACTTTGTCCAGGACCGGCTTGGCGTCACTGCTGGTGATGCTGTGGGAGATGGCCTGTCCGTCCAGCGGCCCGAGGTCCAGGGTGACGCGCGCATGGGCGCCCCGGCGCAGTCCCGGCTCGAACCACATGATGAGCGTGGACTCGCCGTCGTCGCGCCTGTAGAGCGCTGTGCGCAGCTGGCGTGCGGCCAGGCCTCCGGAGACGTCGACCAGATCCTGACGAATCTCACTGTTGCTGCAGTTCTTCGAGAAGAGACTGTAGGCATGGGCCGCCGGCTTCCACGTTCCACCATGTTTGCAGAGGCCAAAGAACCCTTCGGAGTCGACCGAAGATGCCCCCTGCAGCGACTCCTGCTTCGAGTCCTGGTAGCAGTACCACACCAGCGCCTCGATCCCCATCCGCGTGGCAATCGTGTACGACTTGATAGCGTGAACGGCTAGATGGTCTCGCGAACCTCGCCACGGGTAGGAACCTGCGTCCGGGTCGCCCAGTTCCGTGATCCACACCGACCCCGTGTGGCCGTATTTGGCGGCCACCGTCTGGATGCGGGCGTATTCGCCGTAGTACCCGCGCGGATCGCTGATGTAGGTGTGCATGGTCGGGTGATCCACCGCCTCAAGCCCGCCCGTGGCGTGGATCGCCTCGATGCAAGGCGCGCTGTAAGCACCCAGAGGGGAGGTCGCGGCCGGTCCCAGCAAGATAGCTTCCGGATGGACCTCGCGCACGGTCTGTCCAGCCAACCGGATCAGTTCGTAGACCTCTTCCAGGGGGCCGTTCCAGAACCGGGGCATGTCGGGTTCGTTCCACAGTTCCCACGCGTATACACGATCCTTGTACCGCGTCACCGTGCGGCGGATGTACTCCAGGTAGAGAGGCACGTCCTCGGGCGCCATGTAGTGCTCGCGGCTTGCGCCCCGCTCGTTCGTCTCGACGGCGTTGTTGTCGAATACCAGCAAGGCAAGGACCTTGACGTTGTGCTTCTCCGCTGCGTCGAGGTACGTGTCGTATCTGCTGAAATCCCATGTGTCCGCATCTTTCTGAATCCGGTGCCAGTGGAAGTCGATGCGCATGAGACGTACACCGAGCCGGTCCAGGTTGGCATATTCTTCGTCCGACTTGGAGTACCCAGCGTGGCAAACGCCCGCGGGCTCGCCCACTTCGATGCGGTCGGCGCGTGTGAGTGCGACCGACGGGGACATGGTAGCGGAAACGAAGTAGGTGACGGGCGCGGCGATGACAATCCATGCCGCCAGATAGGCAAAGACGGCAGCGTAGCCGGAAACGGCGTGCGACTCGCATTTGGCGGCGCCAGCATGACGTTTGGTCCACCAGACGTTGCACCCCATCACCGAAAGCCAGAGTGCGTAAAGGACAGGAGCAACGATGTGCAATTTAGCGACGAGGTCCTTGGCGAAATCCTGGCCTATGCCGTAAATGAGGATCGGACCGGCCAGCATGAATCCAAGCATGCCAAACCCCCATACCGCGGCGACGGCAGGCAATGCAAGAGTGTAGCCGAGAGCGCCTTGGCGGACGGCCGCCATGTACAGGGCGGGCAGGCAATAGCCGAAGACCAACGCGATGGGCCATGCCGTGGCCTCGCCAGTGAACAGGAACACACCCGCAACGACCGCGTGGGCAACGAAGCCAACGCGGAGCCGCCCGGCCGCAAGCGCCAATACAATGCCTGCGAAGAATGCGGGATGGGCGGCGATGTTCACGAAATCGAGGTACTTTATCTCGGCGCGGCCCAGCATTGAGCACGTGGAGATAACGCGCAACGCCGCCGCGAGCATCAGCGACGCGATGAAGATACTCTCGACCAGCGCGATGGCACTCTTGCGGCGGTTGCCGGTTCCAGCAAGTGTCGACGAAGCCCGGCGGCTACACGGCGCCATGACGGCGTGGAACGCCAGGGACGCGGTCCAGAAGTAGGGAGCCCAATCCATGCTCGACGCAAGCCACGCCATACCGGCCCACATGGCGGCGGTCGTGAGCACGCCCACGGGCAACGATGAGCGCACACTCGGTCCGGCCTCGGCGCGAATGCGTACGTGCAGCGCCAGGTTCCCCAGGGCTGCGAACGTCATGCACACGCTCCAGAAGCACAGAGGCCACGTAATGGGCAGACCCGGGCCAAAGGGGTCGCGAAGCGTCACGTAGAATAGAAGGAGCAACATACCGACGGCGGCTGTGAGATGGTAGAGCCATTCCGCCCGTACGATGGTGGCGCGGATACGCGGCGCCAGCATGCCCAGCCCCGCCAGCACGAGCACCATGATCGGCATCGCTGCCACCACGGCGCTGGCCGTGTTTTCCGCGACGAAGGGGACGCAACGGAACAGCATCCAGAACGCATGCATTGGGATGAGGATGAATACCTCGCCCCAGGCAATGGCCCGTACGGCGGACTGGGCGGGAGTAAGCCCTCTGGAGCAACAGGACGGATTGGTTTCGTGCATGTTCATGTATCTCTCCGTACGGTCGGTTACTGCCGGATGCTCGAACGACGGGCAAGTATGGCAGATACGACGGGGGCGATGAAACCCACAACCGATCACACCCTTATCTTCCGGGTCAGGCGTCCGGAAAAGCGCGACCGGGGCTCCACCCATTCGTGCACTTCGAGCTTGGATATGGGGGAGAGTTGACGGCTTGTCACGCCAAAAACGTTGTGCTATACTGCCTACGCTCTGAAGGGGTTAACACGTTTGGACCTGATTAGAGGAGGTTTCTCACTATGTTTTGGTTCCTTGTGACGCCGTTGGTGTATGGTCTGGCACTGCTTTGGTTCTGGCAAGGGGTGATCTACCCGTCGCTGTACTAGAACCAAGCCCGCTCAGCGGGATAGATACGCATTGAACGAAGGCGGGCATGCTTGGCATGCCCGCCTTCGTCTTTCGGGCCGCCTCGGGCGATCCGGACGACCCACGCACATCGCGGCAAGGTCCCGGCGCACATCCTGTTACGCCGTTATTGGCCGTTGTTGCTCACAGGATCTTGTGCTATACTAGCCCTCAAGATCTGACGATCTGAAAAGATGAGGCACAGGTAAAGGAGGAAAATGTTATGTTGTTGTACGCACTCTACGTCGCTTTCCTGATGTACGCGTTCTGCATCGACCCGGCCGAGATTCTGGGGACGATCGGCCTCTAGGTCGAGACGCGTATCAGCGGGCTTCAAGCAAGCCCTTCCGCGGCGGGCATCGTGCCCGCCGCTTTTCTTTTCGGAGGGGGACGGCCATGCCCACATCCGACGATCTCGCCGAACGCAATCAACGCCTGTGGGACGCCGAGGCCGAATCCGGCGCCCACTACTCCACGCCGTGGTTGGACCTGGACCGCGAGTCGCTCCAGGCCTTCGTGACGGGCCAAGACGACGGGGTCCTGACAGACCACGCCTGGCTCCACCCCCGGCGCGCATTCGACAACACGGAAGGCAAGGACGTGCTGTGTCTGGCGAGTGGGGGAGGACAACAGTCCGCCGTATACGGCCTTCTCGGATCGCGCGTCACGGTGCTTGACCTATCCAACGGCCAACTCGAAGGCGACCGGAAGGCCGCGGATCATTATGGCTACGACGTCCGTATCGAACAGGGCGACATGCGCGACCTGTCCCGGTTCGATCCCGATTCCTTCGACATCGTCAACCAGCCGGTGTCCATCTGCTTTGTGCCCGATGTGCGGGACGTCTACCGCGAAGTGTTCCGCGTGCTCCGGCCCGGCGGCCGGTACGCCGTCAGTCACTGCGACCCCGCCACCTACCCCGAGTGCTTCGACGGACCCGATAACGGATGGGACGGTGTCGGCTACCGGATTTCCGAACCCTATTGCGGCGGACCTATTCGGAGACGCCCCGACGGCGCCGAGACCATGGGCGAAGGCGAGCCCACCGGCGAACACAGACACCTGCTCACAGACATCTTCAACGGACTCGTGGAGTCAGGATTTATCATCCAAGGCGTGTGGGAAGACCCCCGCCATATCCGTCACGACCCGAGCGCCGTGCCCGGCACCGACGCCCACGCCAACACGGTAGTCGCCCGGTACTTCACGGTGTTGGCGGAGAAACGGTGCGCTTGAGGGTTGCGGCCCCTGCTGGCCTCAGGTGCGCACCCGGTCCAGGATGCGTCGGGCGTTGCCGGACAGGATGCGGACCTTGTCGTCATCCGGGATGCGTGCCCCGATCACCTTGCCCAATTGCTGGGCCTGGTTGATGAAACACACGTCGGAACCCCAGACGACGCGGTCCGCGCCGGGGTTCTCCACCAACCGGTCGACAAGCCCACGCGGACCTGCCGTGGTGGCGAGTTCGAGATACACGTTGTCGAACTCGGATGCGATAGCCACGTACCCGGCTTCGTTCGACGCGGCGGTGTGGGCGAGCAGCAGGTTCAGGTTCGGGTAGGCTTGCGCAATCTCGCGGAATTCGCGAAACTCCTGGTCCTGCCCCCACGAGTGGAACAACACGGGCATCCGCCGCTCGTTGGCCACTTCGAAGAAGGGGTGGTAGGACGGATGGGTGTAGGGAACACCGACGATGTTGTGGAGCTTGATCCCGGTGAACCCCTGGTCCACCCACTGTTCCACCTTGGACAAGGGCCAGGGGTCTTGTGCGGGCAGGGCGCGGAGGTAGCCTAACAGGCGTCCGGGAAACGCGCGCACGGCCTCGGCCACGGCTGCGTTCGCCGCGTCGCACTCGTCCTGTACCGATGGCAACATAGGACCCACCACCGTCGTGGCGATGCCGGTCAGGTCCATAGCGGCCACGATGCTGGCTGCGGACGTCTCGGGAATGGCGAAGGTGTCGGGACCCATATGGGCGTGCATGTCGATGATGCCGATGGCGGCCAGCGATTGCCCGTCACGGGCTCGTTGAAGGAGGTCCGGCGTGGTCATTGGCGAATCCCTTTGATGAGGCGTTCCGTGTTTTCCGCGCCGATGCGTTGCTTCACCTCATCGGCAATACCGGCATACGCAAGCATCGTGATGGCGCCCGCGGCTTCGGTATCCGGGAATCCCGTGCCGAACAGCAGCCGATCATCGCCCAGCACCTTCACGAGGTGCTCGATTCCGTTGTGGCTGTTGAAGTTGAATCCGAGCGACAGGTACACGTTCGTGAATGTCTCCATGAGCGGCACGATGACCCGCAGAAATCGGTATTGGACGCCGGCCAGGATGAACGGGAGCGCCGGATAGCGTCCGGCGAGTTCGCCAAGCGTCTCGTGGGAGACCCGGTCGTTCAGGCACACCACCGGCATCCGGTGCGCTTCGATCGCCTTGAACAAGGCGTCGCAGGCCCAGGGCGCGGTGATCCAGTAGTCGGTCTGAGGCCGGACAAGCACGGCTCCCGCGCCGTTCGCCAAGGCCTCGCCCACCTGCTCCTCTTCGCCGAGGAATTCGCGGCCGCCGTTCGGCGCGACAATGGGGCACGGCGTCCAGCCAGAGTGATCCCTGCAAGCGTCGAACAAGGCGGCGTTGGCGGCGGCCACATCGTGCACCAGCACATCGGGTGCGGTACGGACCAGCGCGGCGCCAATGTCGAGGCGATCCATCTCGGCCTGCAGGCCGTCAGCGCTGACGGAGTCCGTTGACCCTTGGGACGCACCGCCAAAGCCGGTCTGCACGTCGAACAGTCGAATACGCATCGGTTGGTCCTTGTTGCGGTCCGGTTACCAGGGCGCTTCGTCGGAAACACCCCAGGATGGGTTGGGTTCGGGTCCCACTTCCATCTCGAGCACGCCGCCCGCCACGATCTCGTCGTGCCGAATCCAGGGCCGGTCGAAAGGCTTGCCGTTGAGCTGGGCCGCCTGGATGTACCACGCATCCGGTGCAAACCCGAGACACTCGATTCGGAAGTCCTCGCCCTCTTGGTGGTGGAAGGCAACCTTCTCGAACAACGGCACACCCACCGCATAGAAGGGTCGCCCGGGACACAGCGGAAACAGCCCCATACTCGAGAACACGAACCAGGCCGCCATGCAGCCGTCGTCGTCGTCCATTTCTTCGATCATGCCGTCCGGCGTGTTCTTGTAGATTCGGCCGCGGTAGGGTTCGGGCAGGAACCCGTGGGTCCCGTAGTACTGGGTCAAGGGTTCGGTCATGATGCGCCGCACCCATTCCTGACTCAACCAGGGAGCGCCCGCGGCGGCGAACATCCATGCAGCATGAATGCCGGGCTCGTTGCCGTGGTTGTGCAGATCGTTCTCAAGGAAGTAGGTGAGATCCTTGATGAACTGGTCCGGACCGCCCATCAACTCGATGAGCCCCTTCACGTCATGCACCACGCCCCATCGCCAGTGCCACATGGACCCCTCGTACACGTACTTCTCTTCCACCACCGTCGGGTCTTCCGGGAAATCCAGCCAGTTGCCTTCCTCGTCGCGCGCGCGTGGGAATCGGATGGATGGGTCCCACACGTTCCGGTAGAACTGGGCGCGGCGTTCGAACCGCTCCACGTCCTTGTCTTTGTCGAGGGCTCTGGCCAACTCGGCCGCGGTCCAGTTGTCATATGCGTTCTGGAACGTCACATCCGGCCGTCGTGGCACATAGCCCAGAGCGTCGTCGGCCGGCGGGAAATCCATGTCGGCCAGATCCGCTACCACGTCGTACATGCGTCCGGGGTCTTTGGGTCCGACGCCTTTCACGTGAGCGTCCAGCAGGACCGCGTTGGCCAGTTCGAACCGGACCGTAGGCAGAGGCGCATACCCTGCGTAGTCGTAGTAGACGTCCGCGGGACCGCGACCCCGCCGCTGCACCAGGGTGTTCACCAGCGATTCCATGAAATCGCGGGTACGCGCGGGTTCGAAAAGGGCCAGGAGAGGGAATTTGGTGCGATACGTGTCCCAGATGGACCAACCGTTGTAGTGGGTGTGGTCATCGGTCGTATGAATCTCTCCATCATCGCCCATGTAGGTGTCGTCGACCGTGGTGTTGTGAAACGGCGACAGGCACGCCCGATACAGCAGGCTATGAAGCAGGATTCGGTTCTCCTCGTCGCCGCCAGAGACCTCGACCCGGTTGAGCACCTCGTCCCACGCCGCCCGGCACCGGGAATGAACCGCGTCGAAGTCCCATTCGGGCGCTTCCGCCTCGATGTTGCGCCGCGCATCGGCCACGCTGAGGCTGGACAGGGCCACCTTCACCTGCACCTGCCGGGTATCCGCGCCGAGGTGCGCGGCCACGGCAAGCTGGCCCTTCGGATCGTCGTAGAACATGCGGCGGCCTCGGCGGTCCCGGGGGCGCGAATTGAGACTGACAAACGGCGTGTCGAACTGGATGCAGAAGAACACACGGTACCAGCCGTCCGTGCTCATCTGGTTGGATGTCAGTTCGCCCACGAGTTCGCGGTCGCTGGTGGGAAGGCAATGCACGTCGCGCACGGGCGTGTAACCGCGGCTGAAGTCCATTAGCACGTGGGGCGTGGGCGCGTCGGGGAACCCGTACCGGTGGAATCCTACGTGGTTGGTGGCGGTGATCGATGCGTCGATCGGGGCGGCGCCCAGGGTCACACCGTAGAGTCCCGGCGACGCGTGCTCCGACGCCTTGTCAAAGGACGCGCTGTACAGCTCCGGGTCGAACACATCCTTGCCGGTGGCCGGGAGCAGCAGAATGTTGCCGCCCACGCCAAGGTTGCCAACCCCGCTGAACCGCAGATGCGAAAATCCCATGATGCGGCTGTCGTTGTAATCGTACCCCGCGTGAGCGGATCCTGACAGCGCGCCGGGATAGGTGTCGGGGCCGAGCTTCACGAAACCGAAGGGCATCTCGGCGCCGGGGTAGAGTTGGCCGTGGTCACCGGCCGTTCCGATAAACAGATTCGCAAGGTCCGCGGGTCGTTTCCCAGTCATTGTCTGCTCCGTTGTCGCGTCAGGCCTACCCGGCCGAGGCTTGCGTCCCGTGTGTCCGGGCTGCCGGGATAAGTAATGTGAGTGTAAGAGTATGTGGCGGATGCGCGGCAAGATCAAGTCGCACGCCCGAATCTCGCTCGTGAGGTGGACACGTGCCCCAAGTTGCGCCCGGACGCCCGCTTCGGTACTATAGCCCCGCTCGGACATCCCACACCTCAATCGCTGTTCCTCGCTCCAGGCTAGTGGTGGAACACGCCGAACCGCAAAGGAGACGATCATCATGGGGGGCATTTTCGGCGTCGCCTCGAAGGACGACTGCGTCACGGACTTGTTCTACGGAACCGACTATCATTCGCACCTCGGAACCTGCCGCGGCGGTCTCGCCACTCTGAATGGCGAGGGGTTCCAGCGGCACATCCACGACATCACAAACGCGCAGTTCCGGTCCAAATTCGAGGACGACGTGGAGAAGATGCACGGCACCACCGGCATCGGCGTCATCAGCGACAACGAATCCCAGCCGCTCATCATCGGCTCCCATCTCGGGCAGTACGCCATCGTCACGGTAGGCGTGATCCAGAACGCGGCCGAGTTGGCCAAGAAGGCATTCAGAAAGCGGTCCACCCATTTCTCTGAGATGAGTGGCGACGGCATCAACCCCACTGAATTGACGGCCACCATCATCAACCAGGAACCCACCTTCGTTGAAGGGCTCGCCAAGGCGCAGGAACTCATCGTCGGCTCGTGCTCCATCCTCCTGCTGACCGACCACGGGATCTACGCGGCCCGTGACCGCCTCGGTCGGACCCCCATCGTGATCGGGAAGAAGGAAGGGGCCTACGCTGCTACCTTCGAAACCACCGCGTTTCCGAACCTCGACTACGAGGTCGACCGGTATCTCGGCCCGGGCGAAATCGTCCTGATGACCGCAGACGATGTCGAGCAGGTCAAGCCTGCCGGCGACGAGATGCAGATTTGCTCGTTCCTGTGGGTGTACTACGGATTCCCGGCCTCCAGCTATGAGAACATCAATGTGGAGGATTCGCGCAACAAGTGCGGTGCCGCCCTCGCGCGCAACGACGACCTGGAGATTGACTGCGTCGCCGGTGTGCCGGATTCGGGCACCGGGCACGCCATCGGATACGCCAACGAGGCGAAAGTGCCCTATCTCCGGCCCTTTGCGAAATACACGCCCACATGGCCGCGCAGCTTCATGCCCCAGGTGCAGTCGCAACGCGACCTCGTTGCGCGGATGAAGCTGATCCCTGTCCGCGAACTTATCAAAGGGAAGCGTCTGATGTTCTGCGAAGACTCCATCGTGCGTGGTACCCAGCTTCGCGACACCGTCCAGCGCCTTTACGACTACGGCGCCAAGGAAGTCCATATGCGGCCGGCGTGCCCGCCGCTGGTATACGGGTGCAAGTTCCTCAACTTCTCCCGGTCCAAGTCGGAACTCGACTTGGCCGCCCGGCGCGTTGTCAAAGAAGTGGAAGGCGATGCCGACAAGGGCCTCGACCAGTATGCCAACGCCTCCACGGACAAGTACAAGATGATGATCGACCGTATCGGAAAGCGTCTGGCCCTCACCTCGCTGAAATACCAGAAACTCGGCGACCTCGTGAAGTCCATCGGTCTGCCGAAGAAGAAACTCTGCACCTACTGCTGGGACGGGTGCGAAGGCTGCAAGTAGCCAATCCCTGAGAACGACACACCGCCGCCCCGGTACACCATGCCGCGGGCGGCGGTTCTGTGTGTTGCCGGGTCTTGACGCATAGGGAATGGGGATCCATACTGGCGAGTACGGAACGTCACATGGCCATCCAGTGGGAGGGTACCATCGTGGATGCTACGAAACTCGGTCCCCAGCCTGAACCCCCGGACCTGCCGATCTTCCAGATTCTGATCGCCCTGGTCACCTACTTCCTGTCCCTGCTCGGGTGGACGAACTTTCAGTAGGCGAGAGCCTCAGGACAGGCTCGGCGCGTTAGATCCCTTACCCAGCCGCCGCGCACTCCTCTTCGAGTTGCCGCAGGCAAGCGAGCGCTTTGCGGAAGGCTTCTTCGGCAGGATAGTCGTTGGCTTCGTACTCGATGTCGATGTAGCCGTCGTAGCCTGACTGAAGCATGGCGGAGACGAGTTCGCGGTAATCCACCAGGCCCTCGCCAATGAGGGCGCCCGTGTACCAGCGTCCATCCAGGCCGTGTACGCCCTCGCCTTCCGCATCCGATAGACGCCAATCCTTGAAATGGACATGCGCGATCCGATCCTGCACCGCCGTGAACGCGTCCGCGGCGGATTCGCCCGACGTGAACACATTGCCGTTGTCGTAGGTGATGCGCAAACCCGGCACGGCGTCGCACGCGGCGCGCATGTCGGCCGACGTGACAAAGGGATTCTGTCCACACAGATGTTCGGTGGTGAAGACCACGCCCGCGTCCTCCGCCAGCGCCACCGCCTCGCCAAAGGCCTCGATGGCGTAGCCCCGGCATTCGTCCCGCGTCTGGCCGGGCTGCGTCCTTTGCGGCAGCATGACGACCGGCGCGCCAAGGACCACGGCCGCGTCGATAGCGCGGCGCACATCGTCCATCCCGGCCCGGCGCTGGTCGCCGTCGGGGAAACAGATGCCGGTGAAGAACGTGTAGGCCACGATGCGTATGCCGTGGTCGTCGGCGATACTGCGAATCTCGCTCGGCGGATAGTCGTACAACGAGATCTGATCCATGGCGTCCATGCCAAGGTCGCGAGTCAGCTTGCATATGGCGGCCATATCCGGCCGCTCGCCCTTCAACTGGCGGCTCACGGTGTAGGTCATCATGGCGTAGTTCATGGTCTAAGCTCCTTCGTGGTCAACGTAGCGGACGAGAGGCAAGTGTAGGCGCGGCACCCCTGCGGTTCAATGGTCCGATTGCCCGGCGGGCACCGTACTCTGCCCGGCGCCAAGCCGCAAGGTGAACCCCTCCCCGGTCACGACGGCAGGCGGCACCTCGGGGGGCGGACCCGTATCCGGTACCACGACCCGCATGGACGTGGCGTCGAGGATGTCCTTCTTCAGATCGATGCCGGGCATGATGCGGACAAGTTCCATGCCCTCGGGCGTTAGACGGAAGAGGCCCACCGTCGTGGCGTAGAACACCGTCTTACCCTGCGCAAGCGCTTGCTCGCCGCTGAAGGTGACCTCGCGCACCTGGTCCATGAACTTCACGGGACCCGGCCGTGCGATACGCACCCGGCCGTTCGCCACGGTCACCTCGGCGTTGGCCATCCATGACGACACGAATACGATGGTCTTGGCGCCGGTGGTGATGTCGATGAATCCGCCCGGTCCCACGTAGTTCATGGGCCCCTCGCCCCGTTTGGATACGTTCACGTTTCCTCTGCTGTCGACTTCGAGTGCCCCTAGGATCGTCACATCCAATTCGTTGTGGACCATGCGGAAGGCTTCGGCCGACGGCACAATGCGGTCCGGGCAGACTGCCGCACCGAAAAACACGCCCGGCGTGGGGATACCGCCGATGACGCCGGACTCCGTGAACAGGGTGACATCGTCCATCGCGCCCGCCGCGAACAGCATGCGCGACACCTCTTCCGGCAACCCCACGCCGACGTTGGCGAGATCGCCTGGTCGCGCATGTTCGGCGAAGGTAGTGGCTGCGAGACGCGCCAGCACCACGTCGGCTTCGGTGCGCTTGGGCGTGATGCCCATCAGTTGGTTCAGAAACCGGACGCGGGCGATGGCTTCGTCTGCGGGAAGATCGCTGTCCAGCGTCAGGAAGGACCAGTGCTTTCGATGCTTGACGGAGAGCGCCTGCTCCGCGTCGGGATCCACCACAATGGCATCCACATCCTCGGCCGGAATCGCAATCTCCTCGGGGTCGGCTTCGATGATTTGGCCAACATTGGCGATCACTTTCCCGCCGTTGGCCCGAGCGGCACGGGTCACTTCGAACATCTCCGCCTTAATGCACCCGTTCTTGAGATAGATGTTGCCTTCACGGTCCGCGGCGGGCGCGCCAAACAGGCCAACATTGATGGGCGGCATGCTGTAGCGCAGGTTGTCGCCCTCAACCGTGATGAGCGGGTCACCGGAAGGTCCGAACAGGTCGGACCCGCTCCCAACACGCGGGTCGATGAAGGTACCTATGCCGGTTCGGCCGGTGATGGAGAATTCCCCTCTGGCTTGCGCCTCAATCAGGAAAGTGAGAATGCCTTGTGGCAGGCACTGCATCGTCAGATCGTCGGATTCGACCAGTCTCAGGAGCGCCTTGAAGGTCTCCTGGTGGGCGGTAATCATGCGTGTACACTGTCCCGGCAGGCCAAGGTCTTCGAGGGTGCCGGGCACCTTGCCGCGTCCACCTTGGGCCGCCGTGCATATGACCGTCAGGTCGCGTGGATGCCCGGTCTCTTCGAAGAGTTCCCGGAAGGCCCACGCCATGATCCTGGGGCGGTGATTGCCCGCCATGCCCGACGTAGCCATGACGTCACCGTCGTTGATGAGGCCGATTGCATCGCGGGGCCCCATGAAGCGCGGATTACCGGGCACGGTGTAGGCGCGGCGGGTGTCTCTCTTCTCCCACACGAGACGCCATCGGACCAAATGCTGCAATAAATACAATCGAGTGAACAGGTTCATTCTGGAAGCCTTCCCGGTTGCCGTGAATCACCATGGGCAATTATCTCGTACGTTTTAGCCCAGTCTCCCACGGAAAACAAGGACAATCGTGGCAAACGGGTGCTTCGCACGTGTCCTGGACCTGTTCGGCGGCTGGAGAACCCCGTGCGCTTTGATTGAATCCTGGGCCCTCATCTGCTAGAACGCTTGCCCGTGGCCGTGGACAACAGCGCGACCCCGAGCGCCGCTCCACGAGAGAGGAAGGACTATGAGTCACAGCGTTGAAAAATCCTGGACAGCCTACCGTGAGTCGACCCGCTACCTGGCCCAGGGAAGTTCCACATCATCCAAAGCGCCTCTGATTGAGGATGTGGAGCCCGCCCAGATCGTGCGGGGACAGGGCTGCCGCGTGTGGGACGTGGATGGCAACGAATACATCGATTTCCGAAACGCCTTGGGACCCGTGAGCCTCGGCTACGCTGTTCCCGAAGTGAACCGCGCCATCACAGATCAACTGGATCGCGGCGTTATCTATGGTCATCCCCATCCGCTGGAAGGCGAGGTGGCGAAGCTGCTCGTCGAGGTCGTACCGTGTGCTGAGCGGGTCCGCTTCCTGAAGACGGGCGGCGAGGCCATCGCGGCCTGCTTCAAGATCGCGCGGCATGCCACCAAGCGCAACAAGATTCTCCAATGCGGCTACAACGGATGGATCAATACCCTCAGCACCGGCGGTTACCGTCCCTCGGGTATCGCAGCCAGCGAACCGTGCAACGGCGTACCCGGGCCCATCGCGGCGCTTCACGCAAGCATGCCGTGGGGCGACATCGGTCCTTGGAAGGAGGCGCTGGAGAACGACGACGACATCGCCGCCGTATCGGTGGCCTCCGAGTACACCGAGATGGATCGCGGCCGCGAGTTCCTGCCCGCCTTGCGCGGACTCACCGGCCGCCACGGGGTGCTCATGATCATGGACGAGATCGTCACGGGATTCCGGTTGGCTCTGGGCGGAGCGCAGGCGTACTTCGGGTTCGTGCCGGACCTGGCCGTCTTCGGAAAAGGCATGGCGAACGGCATGCCCATTTCCGCGTACCTGGGCCGCGCCGATCTCATTGATTCAGCGCGCGGGCTCGGCATCTCGTCTACCTTCGGCGGCGAAGCTCTGTCGCTGGCCGCGTGCAAGGCAGCCATCGGCGTCTATCGACAGCAGAACGTGATTGAGCATCTGTGGACGACGGGCGAGCGGCTCTGGGCCGCCTTGGGCGAGCGTCTTGCCCGGCAGGGCGTCGATCTGACCCTCGCGGGCTACCCCGTATGCCCCCGATTCGTGGGAGACGCGGCGCTGATGACACGGCTACTGACGGCCTGCTATCGGCACGGCATTTCCCTGTACAATGTCCCCTACGTGAACTTCTCGCACAAAGACGCCGATGTGGATGAGGCGTTGGTGCGGTTCGACAAGGCGCTCGAGGAACTGACGGAGTGAATACGATGCAACGGCGCGAATTCCTGGGAACCGCAGCGGCCACGATGGGGGCCGCCTTGTTCGCTGCGGGCAGCGCCCATGGGGCAAGCCCGTCCAACAACTCGAAAGGATACGGAACCATGAAGGCCGGTTTCTCCCGCGTGAATATCTCTCCGCCTATCGGGACTACCATGATGGGCTTCGGTGGACGCGACATGGACCACGGATGCGAGGGCA
>JAAEQP010001252.1 GCA_024231375.1 bacterium
AACCAGTTCTCATAAACTTCCACGGAGGGCTCGGTTCACACCGAGCGGATCACGCGTGCCAGTCGCCAACACTTGGTCTTGGACAACCGACGGCATGCAACCACCTCGACCGAGTCGCCCACCTTGCCTTCGTTATTCTCATCATGCGTGTGAAGTGTCGTAGATCGCCGGTAGTACTTTCCATACTTTGGATGCTTGACGATGTACTCGTACCGAACCTTGAGCGTCTTGGCACCCTTGTCGGAAACGACAGTACCAACGCGACGGTCCCGCGTCCCACGACTCTTCCCAGCTTCGTCTGCCTTAACATCCGTCATGGCTAGCTTCTACACTTTACTCGTCTGCCCGAATCCTCGCCGGTCGCGATCCGCCAACACGCTCTATACGCTGCCATCCTACGATGGCCTCAAACCTCGGCTGCCGCAAACGCGCCCCGTTCGCGAAGCGTCGTCAGGGCCCGCGCGATGTCCTTGCGCGTCCCCTGAAGCTGGTGCGGGTTCTCCAACTTCTCCGTCACCGCCTGCGAATGCAGATCGAACAGGTGCCGACGCAGCCGCTCCACCTCGGCATGCACTTCGTTCGTCTTCATCGCCCGGATTTCCGCGATTCGCATAGCGCCATCCTCTTACAGGCCGTGCCGCCGCTTCACGAAGCGACACCGAAACGGCATCTTATGAGCCACACGAACCAATGCGCCGCGGGCCATATCCTCTTCCACGCCGCCCAGCTCCATGATGACCTGCCCTTCACGAACGCAAGCCACCCAATAATCCGGGTCACCTTTTCCTTTGCCCATCCGCGTTTCCAGCGGCTTGGACGAGACCGGCTTGTGCGGGA
>JAAEQP010001253.1 GCA_024231375.1 bacterium
CCACAGCCCGGTGCGCCATGTCTATCGCCGACACTCCTTCGTCGATCGTTCCCATGTGCGTTGCCTTGCCGGTCGTGATGAGTTTGAACCAAACCGCCCCTCGATTCGCCGGGCAGATGACGTTGTCCGTGCATTCCGCCACGATGGCGGCATCGGCCGTGTGGCCGTTGTCGAGCAGTGTCAGTGTTCCGTTGCCGCCAGTCTCCTCGTCGATCACATGGTGCAGGCTCAGCCGGCCGCCAACCTCAACATCGCAATCGACCAACGCCCTCGCGGCGAGGTACGTCGCCACCACGCCACCCTTGGCGTCGGCCGCACCGCGCCCGGCAATCACGTCGCCGTCTCGCTTCGGCTCGAACGCCCCCGGCCAGGATTCTGCCGGTACCACATCGAGGTGTCCGTTGAGAATGAGGCTCCGGCCCTTGCCGGCCCCTCCGTACTCGGCCACGAGATTCCCGCGGCCTTCCCAAGGAGGTTCCTTCTCGTACGCCGTGTACTCGGCGTGTTCCTTGGTCCGCAAGTCCATGGGAACGATCCGGGGCGGAAGGCCGGCGGCCTCCAGTGTGGCCTTCATATGGCGAACCGCCTCCATCTCTTGGCCGCAAACCGAGGGGAACCGAATCAGGTCCATCAGGACTTCGGCCCCATGCTCGGCGAGTTCATGGACCCGCTGCGCTACGCGCCTCTTCTCGTCGTCCGTCTTCATTCCGGTGGCTCGCCCTATCGGATCTCCAATTGCACCCGCGTCGTTTCGCCGCCGGTTAGGACGGCCCCCGTTATGACGTCGCTCCGGTTACCCGCATGATCGGTTGCGCGACATCGTAGCGTGTGGTTCCCCTCCTTCAACTTGAACGGCGCGCGATACTGCGCGAATTCACCCCCGTCGACGGACATTTCAACAGCGGTGTCCCCTGACAGGCCATCCGCGACTTCGATTGCGAATTCCGTGTCCGCCGTGCCGGAATACACGCCCCCGGCTTGCTCCAGCACCGGGTTCGTCCCCAGCGCAATTACGGGCGGCGTCACGTCGATGCCGACCACCCTTAGTCCCGGTTCCGCATCATCCGGCCCCCGCTTGAAGGCAACCTTCGTCACGCCTTCCTGGCTGATGCGCAGTTCCTTGCCTGGCTGCCACGTCGTACCGTCAATGCTGTAGAGTCCCTCGAAACCGAACGCTACTGTCACCGGCTTGCGACTCCACTGGACGCCATTCAACGACGATTCAGGCTTCGTCTCGGGCTGCGGTGCGGGCCCGAAATACACGTCGTCCAGCCAGGCCATTCCGCTGCTGTTGGCCATGCCGGCATACAACGTGGCCGTCGCCAGCGGCTTCTCCGGCTTCCAGATGGTCTCCGCGTATTGCCAGTCATACGTTCCATCGTCGAACTGCAGCCGCAACGTGTGGCGCCCCCCCTCGCGATACGTCAGATACACGAAGAGGAGGAAATTGTTGCCGCTCGATTCGGTGATGCCTTGGGCCTTGGTCCATGCGGAGAGACGCAATACTTCCGGGCTCCGTTTGAAGTGAATGGCCTTTGCACGGGCGCCCGTGTGAAGCTTCGGGTCGTTCTTCAGGGCGTCCCG
>JAAEQP010001254.1 GCA_024231375.1 bacterium
AGAGGAAGAGAGAGGAGTCTTGTCTTCCATCGTTAACAGGTCCGCTGTCCGTGATTGTTCTCTGGTTGTGCGTCCCTAATTGCTCCAAATGGCGTGTACCTACGGCGTAGCGGCGAAAAGACCTGGGACAGTCCCGTCTGCGTCCGCCCTGAAGGGTTGATTCGGTCGCCAGCCAAGACGGTGCGGGGCACGGAGACCTCACGAGTAAGCCAGGAATCTCTTTGACAGGATGAACAGGATAGACAGGATGAGAGGGAGGTCAGTGGGCCGATCTCTGCGTGTGATTCGTGGTGAAGGAATCCGGAGGTGTTGAACCACGAAGGGCACGAAGCTCACGAAGTCGGAGAGGAAGGGAGAGGGGGCAGCGCGACGGCGACCGAAGCTGCGTACACTGACCCGTCCCCGTCGTTCTGAGCGAAGTGAATCTCGTCCATCCAGCAGTCTCCTTCACTGCTCGCCGACTGTCTGAAGGTGTGGGACCGGCGAGGGCGCCGGTCCCACACCTGACGATATCCCCAGGCTATTCTTGATCAGCACTGGCTTCCTGAACGTTGTCCGCGTCGGTTGCGCTTGGCTTCTTACGTCGATTGACATAGGCTCGGATGGGGAGCAGTAGGGCGTAGAAGGCCATGGACGGAAAGGCGAGCATCAGAAAGCTCGAATCACTTGAGCCGCTCATGTACTCCGCCGCGCCCTCTGACACCAAGTCGTTAGTCAGACCACACGACGTCAACATCGTGCCACAGTACACCGCCCAAACACAGACCTCACGTGAGGTCGGTCCAGGTTTGAAGTATGCTTCGATAGATGCCAGTCCGAGGGCTGCAAGAACGGTCATGATTGCCACCACAGCATAGGGCACAAACCCGAGCAAAGAGCCATGTTCCCAGTGGTAGGCCCAAAGGTCCGCGGAGAAGAAGGGCACGACCCATGCGAACGTCATCAGGCAGAGGTGAAGTCCTGGGGCTGCCATCACTACGGCCCGTCTCTTAGACGATTGCATGGCCGTTAGGAGTGGGCGGTGCGGACCGACAATCGCACCTGCCATCGCCACGAACACGCCAGCAGCACTTGGAAGGGTCGCAGCCGCGAGCCAGGCAGGACCTGCTATCAGCAGGGGGAGAACTGTCTTGCGCCATTTCGCCGGACTTGTCTCGTCGCTATCCATTGCGTCAACTCCTTTGCACGAATGTAATGGAGCGGCTACTGCGGGGCTGTTGCAAAGCCTAGCACGTACGGCGTAGCCGCGAAAAACGCCAGGGACAGTCCCGTCTCGCTTCGCTCGCTTGGTACAGTCCCGGTTTTTCGCTTCTGTTCTTGTGTTATTACTCTTTCGGCGGCTACGGTGTCCGCGCGGGGACGTTCGCCGAGCCTGTCTCGACTTCCAGGGGTCGTTCGTCGATGGACAGAATCTGGACGTCGTCGAGTACGATAGTCAGCGGGCCAAGTTGGTCCATGGGCTTGTCGCTTTCCCAGGCCGCGTTCAGGAGGATGCCTTCCAGGAACGCGCCTTTGCCTGCGCCGATGGCTACGGTGAGGGCGCCTTCGGTGGTCGCCTTGGTGACGACGCGGCGTTCGGCGACTTGGGCGGCCGGACCTCGGGTGGCGCGCGTCCAGCGGACGAGTCCTTCGGGTTCGGTGCGCAAGCGGAATTGCACAGGGCCGACGCCAGCCATCTCTTCACACGTCAACTGCACCCATGCCTCGCCGCCGTATTGTTGCATGGCGGTCGCTTGCAGGCGGACGTCGAGCCGGACCGGTTTGCCGGTGCGGTATCGGAACCCGGCAGGGAGCACAGCCTCGTGTCCGGCGGACGCGTCGGTTACGCGGACATCGACGACCGTCGCGGATTCGCTGTCCACGGCCGGCACTTCGGCCATCAGTGTGCCGGCATCCAGAAACCGTACCGACGGCGAGGGCTGTTCGCCGAAAGAGGCCCGGGCGTCGCGCGGGAAGTTGCGCCCGAGGATAAGCGCATGGGTCCCTCCCGAGGCGGGTCCGTAGCCCGGTCGGACCTCGACAACGACCGGTGCGTCAGCAGGAGGGAGCGGCGTGTAATCGGCGCCGTCATGGATGCCATCGCCGTCGGTATCCGGGTTGAGGGGGCTGGTCTCGCCCGGATCGGTTCGGCCGTTGCGGTTGGCATCTTCCAACCCGTCGGGGATTCCGTCGCCGTCCGCATCGGCGTTCAGCCGGTCCGTTTCGCCGGGGTCCGCGGCCCCGTTGTCGTTGGTATCCTCGATGCGGTCGGGGAGCCCGTCCGCGTCAAGGTCGGCGACGACTTTGCCGGCACGCCCCAACCATCCGAACAAGCTGACCGCGAACCGCCGCGGTTCAGGCTTCGCCAAGGCTGGAGATTCAAGGGGCGTGGCGCCCGCAAGCACCGCGATGCGCCCCAGCCCGTATTCGATCGCCGCGAACGCGGCTTGGTCACGGGTGCCGAACATGCGCGCCACGACCCGGTCATCCGCTTCGACGGCGACGCGGCATCCGTCCATGATGTGTACAAGGCCCCAGTGGCGCCATTCGCCGTCAGGACTGTCGTTCGCGAACACGCCGTCCACATCCTCGGATGGGTCGAGCACGATACCGGCGGGCGCGAGCCAGCGCGACACGGAACGGCCCTCCGGGTCGGGCATGTGGGAGCCTAGGAAAAGGACGCTTCCGCCCTGGGCGGCGTAATCCAGGAGCGCCGAGGCGGTGATCGCACCCCGAGCGGCCGATGCGGCGTCCACGACGACTACGGAGTGAGGGGACAGAGGTTCGGCGAAATACCGGCGTGCGACCCGGTGACTGAAGTGTCGGGGGGCTGCCGCAAGCAACTCCGCGAGCGGCCGTAGGCTGCCCAAGGCGGCGATGCCGTCCGCCGGCCGATGGGCGGACAACGAATCCACGACCCACAGGATGCGATTCGGGCCTTGCTCCTCCGGCACCACCCGGACATCGATGCGTGCCGGACTTCCCGCCGCGTTCCGCCCTGAATCGGCGCCAGTCAGATGCACACGCACCGAGCCGAGGGTACCGCGGCCGGACGAGGCGTAGTAGGCGGGGTCAACGCCCATAAGAAACCACCCGGGCACGATGCCACGCTGTGGATACACGTGCAGCCAAGGCTGTGACGCCCGGCCGGATTGAACGCGCCACTCTGAGCTCTGGGCGTGGGGTCCCTCGATACGGACAACGTGCAACTCGTTCCCGTTCGCTTTCTCCCCGAAAGTGACTATCGATGGCACGTTCAGGGAAGGCGATGGCGTGCCTTGTTCCGGGTCAACCGCATCGGGCACACCGTCCTCATCGAGGTCGCGCCATGCGAGGATGGACGGACGGATATGCGCCAGGCGCGTGACGACGCCCGTCTGGAGTTGAATCGTCCTGGTCGGTTCCTCGGCCGCGATGTCGAAAAGATGAATGCGGCCCGCCTCGCCGATGATCAGGCTGCCGGGAATCCAAAGCAAGGCGCCGACGGGTTCTTGGAAGGAGCGCCGGTCGCCGGGCGGACGGCCGTCGGCCCATACTTCGACATGGTTCCCGGACGCCACGGCTACGCCGGGACCTGCCGGGTCGGTCTCGACACGGAGGGGACGTATGATGTTGGTGAAGGAATGCTCGACATCCTTGTCCAGCCCGGATTCCGTCACGGCAACGTGGGTCAGGTAGGCGAACCCGGCGCTTGGCGTGCGCGTCGCCACCCAGCACCCGTGGGGCGTGCCCGCGTGGCTTGGGTGGAGCGGGGCATCGTCGCCTTGCGGCGTGCCGGGCATCCGGACGGGAGGCCCCACCGGCGCGTACGTTTCCGTATCGATGACGTGAAGCCACGAGGACGCTGCCGCCGCTGGATGGTCGAATGCGTAGCCGGATGTGAGTGCATAGAGATAGCGGCCATCGTCACTCACGGCGATCGCATCGGGTCTGTTTCCGAGCCCCTCCGAGGCCGCATCCGTCAATTCAATTGAATCCGCGGCCACGGCCCCGCCCAGCAGATCGCGAACGTGTAGCATCGAACCCGAACCGTCGGGCGACCGGCACAGAACCGCGGTCATTGTGGTGTTTGGCAGTACGACCGCCGCGACCGGTGGACCTGGCAAGCGTCGTGTCGCCAGTCCGGGTTCGAAGGTCATATGGGGCACGATGCCACAACGCGCCACGTCGAGGCGGCCCGTCAGGTTTCCATCGACGCCTTGGAGTGTCGTGAGGAGGGCTACCAGAGGCGCACCCGTCGCGGGATCGTATGCAATGGCGCCTGCGACTTGATCGAAGGGATCGTCGCGCACCAGCCGTCCTTGCGGGACCGCGTGAAGCGGGACCGTCGAATACGCCGACACAATCGATAGACGGCCGAGGGGCGTGTCTCCACGGGCCGCAGCCTGCGACGTGACCACCGTACCTCGCCCGTGACGGGTGACGAGCAGCGGTCCGCGTGTCGCAACGCCCGGAACCCGCTGAGGCGGGGGCAGCGGTTCGGTGCTTTCCAGGTCGAGGGTGTGGAGGTAGACGCCCGCGGCTTGGCGTGCGGCGGTGAGGGTCGTGGTCTCGACGAGGACGCCTTGGGCGTTCGCATGCAGATGCCAGAGTACCAGCACGCCCAGCAGCGCGCCGATCCGCCTCATCGTCTTGTACGCACGGTTCGCCAATAAACACTCCCTCACGACCCCTGCGAATTGCCCGCGCGGTCAGTCTAGCCCCGCGGGTGGAGTGAGTCAACGGCACGGGTGTCTGAGGCGGTTGTTCCCAGTTTGGGAGTCGGACACAATTGCAGACCCCTCACCCGGTACAAACCGGGGCGACGCTGCTTGCGCGGCGCCGCCCCGTTGGTCGTCTCTGTCGGTCCGTCAGCCTTCCTGGGCTTCGAGCCAACGGGTGCAGTCGATGGCGGCCATGCAGCCCGAGCCGGCGGCGGTAACGGCTTGGCGGTAGTTCTTGTCTTGCACGTCGCCCGCGGCGAACACGCCTTCCACGTTGGTATGGGTGCTGTCGGGTTTGGTGACGAGATAGCCGGTTTCGTCCATGTCCAACACGCCTTTGAACAGGTCCGTGTTGGGTTTGTGGCCGATGGCGCTGAAGTAGCCGGTACACGCGACCTCGCGGGTCTCGCCCGATTTGACGTCTTTCAAGCGGACTCCGGTCACGCCGTTCTCGTCGTCGCCGAGGACCTCGTCGACCACGGAGTTCCATTCGACGATGATCTTCTCGTGGGCGATGATGCGTTCGCCCATGATCTTGCTGGCACGCAACTGGTCGCGGCGA
Source organism: bacterium (assembly GCA_024231375.1). Next base: position 5,245 of record JAAEQP010001254.1, read on the forward strand.
TGGACGACGTGGACTTCACTGGAGAAGTTTGCCAGAAACAGGGCCTCTTCCATGGCCGTGTCGCCGCCGCCAACCACCACGACGGGCTTGTCGCGGAACCGGGGCAACGCTCCGTCGCACGTGGCACAGGCCGACACGCCGCGGTTCATGAAGGCTTCCTCCGATTCGAGGCCCAGGTAGCGGGCTGTGGCGCCCGTGGCGATGATGACCGCCTTGGCCTCCCAGATCTCGTCGCGGCAGGTCAGCTTGAAGGGGCGTTGGGACAGGTCGATGGCGGAGACGGTCTTCGAAAGCACGCGGAGCCCGAAGTGTTCGGCCTGTTTCTTGAACTGCATCATCATCTCGGGACCGCTCACGCCTTCCGGGTAACCCGGAAAATTCTCGACTTCCGTGGTGGTCATGAGCTGTCCGCCTGGCAGGATGTCCTTGCTCAACTCGCCTTCGAACATGAGGGGGTCGAGTTTGGCCCGCGCCGCATAGAGTCCGGCCGTGTATCCCGCGGGTCCCGATCCAATGATGATCACGTTTTCCATCGTGTCCTTCCGCCTTTCTACGTCTTCCCAGGGCAATGGCCGAGAAGGTCGAGCCCCAGGTTGTGTTGGTCAATGCCGTCTCGCGTCGTACGGTACGAGCCGATTATACGAGTCCCCGCGGGGCGCTACAAGACGTCCTGTGTCGGGAGCCGTCTCAACCTTATGAGAAAAGCAAACGCGCCGCGGTTCATTCCGCGGCGCGTGTCGATTCGGGGATTCTGTGTTCCGAACTATCCCTGTTGCTTGAAGATCAGCGGACCGGCCAGGTTGCCCAGGGAGGAATCGCTCTTGTAATCGGGCGTGACGGCCATGCTCCCGTCCGGGAAGGCGTCCGTCTTTCCATCGCCGCCTTTCACGCGAGACTCGTAGTCATAGTCGAGCTTGCCATTGCCGTTGGCGTCGCGTGTGGCCAAGTAGTAGGCGCGCAGCCCCAGCACGTGGTACAGGTTCTCAGGGGGAACCGTGGTCTCAAGCGTCGCGAGCACGTCCGCCGGAGGTGTAACGATACCGCAAGAGTTCATTTGCGGGCCTACGCTAATCAGCACGTAGGCGTCGTACTTGGCGGGCGGGAACGACAGGCGGCCCAGATTCGCGTCCGAGGGCGTCCACGTCTCCGCGTGCCAATCGCTCCTGCTCTCATAGTACTTCTTGACGCGCTTGAACTGGCTGAGGTTCACCGGGACGTAGATGTAGGGGCGGGAGGCCTCCCTTTGGCCGGCCCCGACGGTGTTGTCGTACTGGTCCTTGGTCTGCGACCCGTCGTACCGCGCGCTTTCGCCCATGCCCGTCAGGGGGAGGGTGACGAACTCGAGGTAGTCAATCCCCCCGTTCCTATTGGCGTCAAATGTCTCGGACCATCCGTCGTACACGTCGAAGGTGCCCCGGATGTCGATGAAATCGACGTAGGACTTGAGCCAGTACAGCTTGTTCTCCGGCACAAACCCGGACGCCTTCCGCTTCTCCCATGTCCGGTAGCCGTAGGCCGGGGGATAGGTCCCGTTATCGGCCGCGTAGGTGGTCAGGGCCTTCTGAATGCTGCCGAAGTCGGTACGAGTTGTGGAGATCTTGGCGTTCTCGAGTATCTTCGGCAGCCCCACCACAACGAACCCTGCGAGGATCGAGATGATGGCGATCACCGTCAACAATTCTATTAGCGTAAACCCCCGCGTGCGAGCGGTTTCCATCACACCATCCTCCCGTTTTAGAGTACGCAACATCTATCTGGATAATACCACGAGGCCCTATACCCGTCAAATCAAATCCTTGAAATACCTGGTCTTGTGCCGTAGGATCGGGGTTTCTCACCTCAAGGACAATCGCACGAAATGACAGAGCAACCAACATTGAACCCTGCCCAGGAGCAAGCCGTCACGCAGGGCGACGGATATGCGCTTGTGCTGGCGGGCGCGGGGTCGGGCAAGACGCGCGTCATCGTCGAGCGGATGGCGTGGCTTGTGGGCGAGCAGGGCGTCAACCCCCGCAGCCTGTTGGCGTTAACGTTCACCAACCGCGCCGCGAACGAGATGCGGGAACGCGTGGCGGAGAGGCTTGGGGTGGCCAAGCTCGGCGCGTGGGTGGGGACGTTTCACTCGTTCGCCGCCTACGTGCTGCGGCGGCACATCGACCGCCTTGGCGTGCGTCGGGACTTCACCATCTTCGACGCCACCGATCAGTTGGCGCTCGTGAAGCGCATCATGAAGGATCTTCCGGCCCAGGGCGGCAACAAACTCTTACCACGAAACGTGTTAAGCTGGATGAGCCAATTCAAGCAGAAGTTGGAGGCACCGGGACCGCAGGACGACCGCTACCTGTGTTCGGTGTGGCGCGAGTACCACGCCGCCCTCAAGCGGGCCTCGGGGCTCGATTTCGACGACTTGCTGGTGTACCTGGCACGCCTGCTGGGCGAGGACGAGACCGCTCGCGATATCTATCAGACCCGGTTTCGATTCGTGCTGGTGGATGAGTATCAGGACACGAACCGCGCCCAGTATGTGATCGCCAAACGCCTCAGCGGCGGTCACGGCAACCTGTTCGTGGTGGGCGACGAGGACCAGAGCATCTATTCGTGGCGCGGCGCCGTGATTCGCAACATCCTCGACTTCGAGAAGGACTACCCGGACGCCAAGGTATTTCGCCTGGAGCAGAACTACCGAAGCACGGCCGCCATCCTGCGTGCGTCCAATGCCTTGGTATCGCGAAACAGCCGCCGACTGGGAAAACGGCTGTGGACCGAGCAGAAAGGCGGCGACCAGGTACGCCTGTTTCGTGCGGGCACGGGCGATGATGAGGCCCGCTTTGTCGTGAACGACATCAAGGAGCGCAAGCTACCGCCCGAACAGGTGGCCGTGCTCTTTCGCACCAACAGCCAGTCCCGGCTCATGGAAGAGGCCCTGCGCCGGGAAGGCATGCCTTACGTGGTCGTCGGGGGCATGCAGTTCTACGCGCGGAAGGAGATCAAGGATCTGCTGGCCTACCTGCGGCTCTTGGTGAACCCGGCCGACGATGTGTCGCTGCTTCGGGTTGTCAACGTACCTACCCGTGGAATCGGGACCACCTCGGTCGAGCGGATGATCCAATACGCCAGAGAGCGGGACTCTTCCCTGTTTCAGGTGTTGCGGGATGTGGAACACGACCAGACGCTGCCGCTGCGGGCCCGGAATGCCGTCGGCGAATTCGTTCGCATCGTTGACGATCTCACCCACGAGTCCCGTGGGGGCAAGGTCCAGAAATGCGTGGTCTCCCTTCTCGAACGAACAGGCTACCGCGAGTACATTCAACGGTCGGACGAGAAGGACTTCCGCGCGCGCATCGAGGTGGTGGAGGAATTCGTATCGGCGTGCGCCGAATACGATGCGCGCGGGGGCGGCAGTTTGGGTCAGTTCCTTGAGGAACTGGCCCTGGCGTCCGATGTGGACCGGTGGGACGCCTCCAAGCCGTCGGTCACCCTGATGACGTGCCATGCGGCCAAGGGTCTTGAGTTCGACAACGTCTTCCTGATAGGGTTGGAGGATGGGTTGCTGCCCCACGCTACCGCCTTGGATTCGGAGGAAGAACTTGAGGAGGAGCGTCGGCTGTGTTACGTGGCGATGACGCGGGCGCGCAAGCGTCTCGTGCTGACCCACGCGGATACACGGCTGCTGTTTGGAGAGAAGAAGACCTGCGTGTCGTCCCGCTTTCTGGACGATCTTCCGCGTGACGAACTTGAGTTTGCGCACCGCAAGCGCAAGGGCTCTCCAAAAGCACCGGGGCGGCCGGTCCAGTCCAAGCCTGAGGCACCACGTGCGGCGCCAGGCGGGTTGACGCGGGGCACGCGTGTGCGGCACGCGACCTTCGGACGCGGCACGGTGATGCAGGTGACGGGGTCGGGGAGCAAGGCCCGTGTGCGGATCCGGTTCGAAAGCGGCCGGGTACGGCAATTCATCGCGAGTGTGGCGCCGCTGGAGATCCTTGATCGGGGAGGCAAGAAGTGACACTGGAACAACTACGGAACAGAATCGACGAAGTGGACGATCAGATCCTCTCGTTGCTGAACGAGCGGGCGCAATGCGCCGTCGAGATCGGTCAGATCAAGCGCACCAGCAACTCGGCATATTATGTGCCTGAGCGTGAGAAGTTGATCTTCGACGCCTTGCGCAAGAAGAATCCGGGGCCCCTGCCCGATGCGGCCGTTCGCGCTATCTACCGCGAGGTGATCAGCGCCATCCGCGCCCTTGAGAAGCCCGTCGACGTGGCCTTCCTCGGACCGCGCGACACGTTCAGCCATATGGCGGCGTTGCGCATCTTCGGAACCCATGGCGAATACCATCCCGTGGCGACGGTGGACGATATCTTCACGGAAGTGGAGCGGAAGCGCGCGGACTACGGTGTGGTTCCCGTGGAGACGTCCATGGGCGGCGGAGTGAGCGACACGCTCGATCGGTTCGTGAACTCGGACCTCAAGATCATCAATGAGGTGATGCTGCATATCAAGCAGAACCTTCTGTCGAACAGTCCGCTGGAGGAGATTAGGAAGGTCTATTCGAAGGCGCAGCCTTTCGTGCAGTGCCGGATGTGGATCAAAGCGAATCTGCCCAACGCCGAGTTGGTGGAGACTTCCAGTACGGCCGAGGCGGCCCGCATTTCGTCGGGCGAAAAGGGGACCGCGGCCATTGCCAGCGTGCTGGCGGCGGAGACGTACAACCTGGCGGTTCTGGTGAAGGGCATTGAAGACGCGCCGCACAATTTCACGCGGTTCTTCGTGATCGCAAGCCAGATGGCCAAGCGCACGGGCCACGACAAGACGTCAATTCTGTGCGCCATCAAGGACCGGCCAGGCGCCTTGTTTGAAATGCTGAAGCCTCTGTCGTCGGAACACATCAACCTGACTCGGATCGAGTCGCGGCCTTCTCAGAAGAAGGCGTGGGAGTACGTGTTTTTCATCGACATGCTCGGCCATATCGAGGAGCCTGAGATTCAGAACGCCATCGACACAATTTCGCATCACTGCAAAGAACTGAAGGTGTTGGGTTCGTTCCCCCACGGGGAACTTGAGGAATAGCGAGAGAGGGTGGAATAACCGTGAAGAAGGCTGTCTACATCGCCAGTGCGGTCGCCATCGGCGCCGTCGTGCTGCTATTTGTCTACAACTTCCAGGCCAGCCGACTCACTCCCGAGCGGTTGCGCGAAACCCGTGAAGCGCGGGAACGTGTGGCTCAGTTAGAGCAGGATGCAGCGAACGCGGCCGCCGAGAACGCGCGCGAGGAAGAGACCCCGGTTCCGGAAACGACGCCTCCTGTGGTTGTCGAGGAAGTGCCGGAGCCGGTCCCTGAGGAAACCCCGGAGCCGGTGGCCGAACCGTCGTTCAAGGTGCGTTTCGACTGCTCCTGCGGCAGTTTCACGGTGGCGGTGCACGAGGACTGGGCGCCCATCGGCGCGAGACGCTTCCGCGAATTGGTAGACGCCGAATTCTTCGACGGTTGCCGATTCTTCCGCGCCATGTCGGGGTTCATGGCCCAGTTCGGCATCTCGGGCGACCCGGAAGTGACGAAGAAATGGACTGGAAAGAACCTTCAAGACGACCCGGTGAAACAGTCCAACACGCGCGGCAGGATTACCTTCGCGAATACCGGTCGGCCCAATTCCCGCTCAGCGCAGATGTTCATCAATTTCGGGGACAATTCGAATCTTGACGGAAGGGGCTTCGCACCCTTCGGCGAGGTCATCGAAGGTATGGAGGCCGTTGACGCCATCAATACCGCCCATGGCCAGGAACCCAACCAGGAGCGGATACGGCTTGAAGGGAACGCGTATCTCAAGCAGGCGTATCCAGACTTAGACTTCATCAAACGCGCGCGCATCGTCGAGATTGCCGATGAAGCGCCCGCGAATCAACAGTGAACCTATCGATCCGGTCAAACAGACCGTTTCTCGAGAAAAGGAGAGGACGTATCGTGCAGGAAGAAAAGACCGCCACGGACCCGTTCAAGGTCACCCTGACGTGTTCGAATGGAAAGATTGTGCTTGAGTGCCATCCCGAATGGGCGCCGCTGGGCGCGGCACGGTTTCGTGAGCTTGTGGAATCGGGTTACTTCAACGGGGCGCGGTTCTTCCGCGTCGTCCCGAATTTCGTGGTCCAGTTCGGCATTGCCGGCGACCCGGAACTCTCGGCCAAGTGGCGCACTAACGACATTAAGGACGATCCGGTGGTGCAGTCGAATCGACGCGGCACCTTGTCGTTCGCATCGGCGGGTCCCAACACACGAACAAGCCAGATCTTCTTGAATCTGGTGGACAACGGCCGTCTCGACGGCATGCGGTTCGCCCCTTTCGCCGAAGTGACCAAAGGGCTCGACGTGATGGATGCGATCTGTGCCGAGTATCTGGAACGTCCCGACCAGGGCCGGATCCACGCGGAAGGCAACGCTTACCTGGAAGAGGCGTTCCCGAATCTCGACTTCATTAAGAAGGCCACGGTTTCGAAGAAGTAGCCTTCATCAGGAACCGTGGCCCCGACCGCGGCGAGGAGGTCGTCATGGCAAGTGCTGTCCGATGGGGAATCCTCAGTACGGCGCGGATTGGACGCGCGCTGCTCAAGGGCATTGGTCTGTCGAAGACCAGTTGTGTGCAGGCCGTGGCAAGCCGGGACCACACGCGCGCCGGCGAGTGGGCCAAGGAACACGGCATTCCGCGGGCTTTCGGCAGCTATGAAGATCTGATCGATTCCGGCGAGGTGGATGCGCTCTACAACCCGCTTCCCAACAGCATGCATGCGGAGTGGACCATCAGGGCCCTTGAGGCGGGACTCCCCGTGCTGTGTGAGAAACCCTTGACGACGAACGCGGCCGAGGCCCGCGAAGTGGCGCGCGCGGCGGACCGGACGGGGATCCCCGTGGCGGAAGCCTTCATGTATCGCTTCCACCCGCTGTACGACAGCGTCTCCGACGCCATCGCCCGAGGCGATATCGGCGACGTCGTGATGATTCGGAGTGCGTTCTCGTTCAACCTGCCGGACCGCACGAATATCCGGTGGTCGCGGGATCTCGCAGGTGGGGCGCTCATGGATGTGGGATGCTACTGCGTGAATCTCTCGCGCAGGTTCGCCGGATGCGAGCCGTGCCGGGTGCAGGCCATGGAACGACGCGACGGCGTCGATGGCACGATCCTGGGCCTTCTTGAGTTCCCGAATGGCGTGATGGCCTCGTTCGAGACGAGTATGGAACGGCAGTCGCGGGGGTTCGCGGAAATCGAGGGTACCGACGGTCTGATCGCGCTTGACTCGCCGTGGTTCCCTGGCGAGGAACAGGCCGGGTACACCCTTCGACGCGGAGACGACGTGCAGACGATCTCGGTGCCAGGGGCGAACACGTACCAACTGGAAGTGGACGATTTTGTGTCGGCCGTGCGGACTCAGAGCGATCCCCGGTGGACGCTGGATGACGCCGTGGCCAACATGGCCGTCATTGACGCGCTGTACCGGGCCGCCCATGAAGGATTGGTGACGGAAGTCGAATCGGTCTGACGACGCCTTTCCGTCAGGCCGCCGGACTAGGGGCGCGGCCAGAAAGTAGGCAAGCGTCCCAAGTACGTTTGTTTCGCCTCTGTAAGTCTTGTGTTTCTGGTTGAACTTGGGGCCGCGCCTTACAGAAGCCGGCCTTTCAGGCCGGACTTCTAGATGGCGCCGCGGATCTCCGCAAGCAAGGCAAGCGCCCGGTCGCCGAGGCCCTTGCAGTGGTCCAGGACCGCGCCGCCTCGTCCTTGACGGATCTCCAGCCGGAGGTTTGTAATCTCGCGCGCCAAAGGTATCACCCGGGTGCCCAATTCGTGGGCTTCGTCGCTCTTCCCCCTGTTGAGCAACCGACACAATGCACCGTCGCACGCGCAGATGGCGGAGCCCGCCTTGATGACGGCGCTTCGGCTTTCGCAAATGGCCGGCGACTGGTACACCAAATCCAGCAATTCGTCGCGAGCCCTGTCCATCTTCTCCAGACTCGCCAGAGGATCGCCGGATCCCGCTTCCTCGATCAGCCCGTGGATGAGGCTCGTGTCGAGTTCATACGCTTCCGCGAGGCGCAGGTTGAACGACATCTGCCGGGCGTCGTCCTCGACAAGGCGCCGCGCAATGGCGTCGCGCCACCGGGTGCACACGTCGGATTGGGCAACCAGGACGATTTGGGACTGTCCCGGAAACATCTCAAGATGCCGCTCCAGATTCATGGGAGCCCAGACCCGGTTTTGGACGAAGTCGGTGAGCACGATGATGTCCTGTCCGCGGAGGGCTTGCCGGGGAATGTCGATGCTGAGGGAAGACATTCCCTGGACGTCGTTGCTGACCACGCAGAAGATGCTGTAGTCGGAACCGTTCAGGCGGTAGGAACTTGTGGGAGCAACCCCTTCCGGGATCTGGGCCCGGTCGGTGGAACTGCCACTTGTCACATACCATCGGTCGGGAAGCGACACGGGCTTCGCCCCGAGGAAGAGAGGCGCCAGCGCGCTGAAGCGGTCCATCCGGCGGTCGAGTTCAAGCCACAGGTCGCTGAACGCCAGGAAAGGGCCGGTCAGTGTGCGCTGGCACGTGCCGGCCACCCAGATGGGATCGTTGTGGTAGGCGTGGGTGAACCAGCCGCGCGCGCCCGTGGCGAAGGCGGTATTGATCATAAGGCGCATTTCGGGGCACGAGTTCCATTCCGGGGCGCCCGTAGCGTGTATGAACGCGGGTCCCGTGACCCACAACTGTTGCCCCGCGACTTGACCGATGTGGGCTCGGACGAGTTCTCCCACTTCCCACGGAGCGTGCGTCGTGAAGTGCGATGCGTTCGTCACGGGGAAGAACGGCGCGTAGAGCGAAAGGGGCCCGCCGTCGGCGGTGACAATCACGGAGGGGTGCGAGGCGTCGGCCTCCGAAAAGGCGTCGCGAACCTTCAGGAGGCGTGCCGTTTCTTCGGGACGGGGGTCGTTGCGGACGTTCCACGCCAGGATGGCGGGTGAATCGGCCGAGGGGCGTACCCGTTGCTCAATGAGCGCTTCGAGCCGTTCCATGTCCTCGTCGATGGAAAGGTCGTGCGAGGGCACGAGCTTCAGGCCGTAGCGCTCCGCGAAGGACAGTAATTCGCGCCATTCGGGCGTGGTGAGCTGTTCGGCGCTTTCCATGGCCACGCAATTGTGATGGTGGGTGACGACATCTTCGAAGGCGAGTTCCCAGTATTCGGCCAGAGACACGCCCAGCATTTCGGCGAGGCGTCTCGCGCCGCCCGCATCCATCACCACTCCGAGAGGTAGAAACTCGTCCAGGAGAGGGTACTGGCACGGTGGCTCGGCGTTCTCGAGCATCTGAACGCCCTTGGCCAGGGCTTGGCTCTCCGCGGGGGTGGCCGCCCTGAAGCGGATGTCGCGGATCTCGACGGATTCGCGCGTGCGTGTCGTTGAGTAGAGCCGAAACACGATATCGCTAATCTTGCTGGGGAAGCCAAGGTGGGGCGCCAAGAACGCGACCGTCTGCCAACGGCGCGACATGGGGAGCGGCGTCTTCGTTGAACCGCCGCCGTAGTACAAGACCAACGCGGGATGTGCGTTGTCGCTGGTGCAACGGAAGGTCACCTCGACGATGGGATAGGTGGCCGTGTCGATAGGCAGGCGTTCGTCTTCCCAGTCAAGTGAGCCCAGTGGCGCCCAGTACCGGGGATCGTCCACCCCGAGCGCATCCATCCTGCCCATGTCCTCGAACTCGGCCACGAGACTGACGGCGTCTTCGACCGGGGTTCGTTGCGCGGGAACCTTCTGCCACTCGCGCTCCGAATCCAGGTCGCGGGTGGCCCATTTCGCCAAGTCGCCGGAAGAGATGGACAGGTGGTCCACGTCGTCCCCCGGGGCGCACTCGGGAAGGTCGAGGACCGTGCTCAGGAATCCCGCATATCTGTAGAGCATGCTCTCGCCGTTCTTGTCCACGGCCTTCCTCCCCACAGGTCAGGCGGCGCGCGTGGCGCGCACCGCTTCCCGTCGTGCCAGGAACTCGTCGACGCACACGCCGACGAGGATCGCGGCGCCGATGACGACGAATTCCAGTTCGCTACGGATTCCCAGAATCGGCATCATATTGTACAACACTCGGATGATGGCAACACCAAGCAAGATTGCCACAACGTTGCCCGAACCGCCGCGCAGGCTGCATCCGCCGAGGACGGCCCCCGCGATCGCGTAGAGTTCCCAGAAATTGCCGAAGGTGTTGGGCTGGATTGAGTTCACTTTGAAGGCCATCAGGATACCGCCCGCGCCACAGATCAGACTGCACAGAATGTAGGCCTGAATCTTCAATCGGTCGGTGCGAATCCCACTGAACCGGGCCCCGTCCTCGTTGGCGCCCAGCGCGAAGAGGTGCCGCCCTTGGGCGGAGAAGTGGTAATAGGCGCCGACAGCCGCTGCCAATATCAGGAGAAGCAGGAAGGGAGCAGGTACGCAGTCGAGCACAAGCTGCCAACCCGATTCCGGAGCGACGCCGTCGCCTCCCGGCCCGAGATCCCAGAGGGTGCCGCGGCCGAACCATTTCAAGCGGACAAAGGCCCCAGCGAATCCCTGGGACGTGTCGGCCGCGAGGTACCGCGCGATGCCTCGGTAGAAGAACAACCCACACAGGGTCACCACAAACGGCTGAATGCGCGCTTTGGTAACCATCAACCCGTGAAACAGCCCAACCAACGCGCAGATCGCCAGCATGAGGGGAAGCACGAGAAACCACGAGACCCCGTCGCCCTTTGCCACCATCATGGCGGAACACGTGCCCACCAATGCCACAAGACTCCCCACGGACAGGTCGATGCCGCCGGTGACGATCACGAACGACTGACCGAGGCTGAGGATGCCGAACAGCCCGATCCACGTGAGCAGGTCGCGCAGGTTGGCGGATGTGGCGAAAGACGAGTGCCCTTGATGCGCCAGTTCCCACGCCGAGGTGCCTAGGGCGAGCGCCAACAGGAATCCGCCGAGTCCGAGTACCTTCCTCACGATTTGCCCGTCAACCGCTTCAGTTCGGACCAGAACTCGTCCACGTTGTCTTTGGTAATGGCCTTGACCGGCACGAAGATCTGGTCGTCTTCGGGCACGGACGACCGGTCGCCCTTGGCGAGTTCCACCAAGACCTGTACCGACCGGTAGCCGAACTCGAAGGGCTGCTGGACGATGGTGCCGAAGATGTGGCCGTCCTTGACGCCGCGAAGCGTCTCGTCTTCTTCATCGAAACACACAATCTTCACCTGGCCGAGCTTACGCGAGTCCTGGACACCGTTAAGGATGGACGGACCGTTGTAGCTCCACAGTCCCACGAGGCACGCGACATCGGGATGGGCCACCAGCGTGGACTGCACGTTGGCGATGGCCTTGGTGCGGTCGGTTTCGTCCGTGCGCGTGTCGATGACCGTGATGTTGGTGCCCGCGATGGTGTCTTCGATGCCCTTCTTGCGGTCCTGCGCATTCTGCGCGTCCAGGGTGCCGACGAAGAGCATGATCTTGCCGCCGTCGGGCAGAGCCTGCTTGATGAGTTCACCGGCCGCGACACCGGCCTGGTAGTTGTTGGTGCCGATGTAGCAGACGCGGTTACTTTCCGGGGCGTCCGAATCTTGCGTGACCACGTTGACCTTGGCGGCAGCCGCGTCCAGCATCTCGGTCTGGTTCTCGGGATCTTTCGGGCTGATCGCGATGCCCGACACCTGCATGGCGACCAGGCTCTCCACGATCTGCTGCTGCTCCTGGGCCGTTCCCCCTGCCGGAATGCGGAACTCCACTTCGCACCCCAGTTCCTGGCACGCCTTGTCCGTTCCGACTCTGGCGATGGTCCAGAAGTCCGAGGAGCTGTTGGTCACAAACCCCACGCGAATTGGCGCGTCCGTGGCCGCTGTCTCCGTACCTGAACCGGCATCTGGTGTGTCGGGCGGTGTGGACGGCACCGGGGCCGGGCCGCACCCCGCGGCCAGAACAAGAATAGACAAGACTGCCAAGGCAATTCGCATGACTGATCCCTCCAACTGCTGAAAACGCGCTAAGCGCCTAGTGTACACCGAAATACCGGGTGCTGCAATTTCCGGAGCGTCGAAGCTTCCGCACAGGGCCTATGCGGTCCCCAGGGCGTAAACGCGGTTCACCGCCGAGATGCTGAAGGGATTCGAATAGTGGTAGACCTTGCACTTCTCGACGCCGTCTTCGACAACCGGCGTGGGTTGTTCAATGACGAAATCGGCGAAATGGGGCGCGTTGAAGACGACGAACGCCAAGCTGAGACAATCGATGAGGGGGTCATGCCGTTTGGAGAGGTCGGGGTATGCGATGGGCCCTGTGTCGACCTGGTACATCTGCTTCTCGAGGCTGATGTTCATGGTCTTGGTGGGACACTCGATGATCGCGCGGAGACCCGTGGCCTCGTCGGCGAATTCCGTATGCGTCACCAGCGGGATGGCCGCCGCTGTGGCGTCGCGCATGGCTTCCCAGGTGGTCAGTTCCGTAACCACCGGGGCTTCGACGAGCTTCGGAACGGGCGGACCCCACACGTTCTCGGATTTCACGAGGCTCCGGTATGCGTCACTCAGATAGACGGGGCGGCGAAAGATGAGCAGATCCTCGCCTCCGAAGATAGGCATGAAGTCGTAGTTGTCCTCCAAGAGCAGGTCCTTCTCGCCGAAGGTGTTCTCGCTCTTGCACGAAGCGCACTGGTAGAAGTCGACGTGTCCCCCATTCCGCTCGTCGATGACGCGTGTCCGGCTTTCCACCCAGAACCGGACCGAGTTGAACGCCGCCGTGTGACAGAGGAACGAACGCCCGTAGTCTAGTGGCCGCATGACGCCGGTGAATGGTTCCATAATATCCGATGCTCCTTGCGTGTCATCTTCCGCGCCTAGGGCCGACGTCGCGATGAGTCCGAATGCCCCCGCCTTCAATACGTCTCGTCGTGTACTCCTCATAGGAATCCCCCCTCTGTTGATTCTTAGCGCGTAGCCCGCGATAAGCGGGGTGCAGCGGTGCCGTTGAAAAAGCCTCGGCCTCTGACGCACAGGCCGCGATAACCTGGGGACAGCCACCCATTGTTGCCCTAAGAAGCGCAATAATGGGACGTAAGAACTTGGCAGTCCCCGTTTGTCGCTTCTGTTCTCTCGCGCATATGACTTCTTAAGGACCTGGGACAGTCCCGTCTGCGTCCGCCTGCGGCGGACTCCG
>JAAEQP010001255.1 GCA_024231375.1 bacterium
GGCTTCTCAGGAGTTCTGGCGATGGAACCGGTTCGATTCGAGCATTCCACGGCAGGGCGCTGCGTCCGTCAGCCGGAGGAGTACTGGGCCTTTGTTCCGCACCCGCTACCGCCTCACCTGGAGCTGGACTGGGAACTGGCCGGGCTCTTGGCAGAGGCGACAGCCAGTGTCGGGGAACTGTCGGGTGCGGGCCGCCTACTCTCGAACCCCCATTTGTTGATCCAGCCTTACATCCGCCGTGAGGCGGTACTCAGTTCCCGTATCGAGAATACGCAGGCGGGCATGGACGACCTGTTCTTCTTCGAGGCCGATGAATCCGAACCGCCCCGCACGCCGGACGTGCGCGAGGTGGCCAACTACGTCCGGGCCATGGAGTATGGCCTTGATCGTTTGGGTTCCTTGCCCATCTGCGGACGCCTCGTACGCGAGATCCACGAGCGGTTGATGGAAGGCGTTCGCGGAGGCCACGCCACCCCCGGTGAGTTCCGTCGATCCCAGAACTGGATTGGCCCCCCCGGATGCACGTTGATGCAAGCAACCTATGTGCCTCCGCCGGTCTCCGACATGATGGAAGCGTTGTCGACGTGGGAGAAGTACCTGAACGAGGATCCCCAGGAACCGCCGTTGATACAGTGCGCCCTCATGCACTACCAGTTTGAGGCCATCCACCCGTTCATTGACGGGAACGGGCGTGTCGGGCGTCTCCTGATAACCTTCTTCCTGTGCGAACGAGGGCTTCTGTCTCTACCGCTTCTGTATCTATCCGCCTTCTTTGAACGGTACCGTGAGGAGTACTACCGCCGGTTGCTGGCTGTGAGCCAACAAGGGGACTGGCGCGGATGGATCCTGTACTTTCTTCGGGGCGTCGCCGCTCAGGCCAAAGAAGCTTACGCCAACGCCGGGGCCATTCTTGACCTTTACCAGGACATTCAGGACCAAGTGCGGTCCGCAGGCAGAGCACCTCGGCATACTCTGAGAATCGTCGACCGCCTATTCAGGATACCTGTAGTTTCCGTGCCCAGACTCGCCGACGAACTGGATTTGCCCTACGCATCCGTACAGCGTGGCATCCGGTTCCTCGAGGGCTTGGGGATTCTTGGCGAGGTAACGGGCCAGCGCCGGAACCGTCTCTATCTCGCACCCCGCTTGATCGAAATCCTTGTCGGACGCCCAGGCTCTGCGGACGAGGACACGTGGCACTCGAGCCAATGACGTGGCCCGGTGTTGACAGCCTTGGCGCCGAGGACGACCTGCGCATGAGCCACTTCATCGTCTTCGACTTGAGGAAGGTGTAGGATATCCACATGCTCAGAACCACAGCGAAGTTCGCCCTGTACCTCGTCGGTGCACATCTGCTCTTCAGTGGCGGCCTCATCATCGTCGACGCCGTCCACGGCGTCAACGACCAGGACCCCAGCTTCGCGCTTCTCCTGCTCGTGTACTACATGAACCTGCCGTCCGTCTGGGTGCTCAAGTCGTTTGGCGCGTCCCTCACCCCCGTCCCCATCGTACTCGTTGGGACCGTCCAATGGGCCCTCATCGCCTTCACGCTCGCCGTACTCTACTGCGGGGCAAGGCCCCGAACCCGCACCAAGAACGCTGACGAACAGCCGACGCCCAAACCAACGGATGACAACGACGCCTGAACGCCGGACTGGCCCTCTTGTGTCAAATGGTGGCTATTCGTACTACTACCCGTAAGAGTCTGGTCTTCTTAGCAGGAAGTCTGCGTGGCGGAAGCGATGGCACCCCGCGCTCCAGAGTAGTCGCTGGGTTAAGAGATCCCTCGACTTCGCTCGGGGATGACGTGGAGGGTATGTGCGTGGTACGGGGGCATGCCCACTCCGTCATCCTGAGCAACGCGAAGGATCTCGTTCACTCAGCGACTGTCCTGGAGTGCGAGATTCTTCGCTTCGCTCAGAATGACGCGGCCGGGTCAACCTGCCCTGCTTTGGTTGCGGCTATGCTGCACTAAGCCGATTCGTGGTCCAACCATCCCGATTCCCCTCCCGTCCGTGTGAATCAGTGTTCATCCGTGGTCAGACCGTTCCGGATCGCCTCTCCAAACATTGGACTTCCCCCCGCTTACGTGTACCATACCCGGATTGACATGAACCTCCGGTGCAGTTGGCGCGTATGTGGATTGGGAGAAGGCAATGACAGGGCGAGAACTGATTCTGAAGGCGTTGCGGAACGAGCGTACGGAACGACCGGCATGGTTGCCGTTCGTCGGCGTGCATGGCGGTAAGATCCTGGGGCTGACGGCGACGGAGTTCTTGCAGTCGGCGGACCACATTGTGGCGGGGCTGAAGCGGGCGTACGAGTTGTACCAGCCGGACGGACTGCCCATCGTGTTCGACTTGCAGATGGAAGCCGAGATCCTGGGCTGCAACCTGGCGTGGGCGGACGAGGTTCCACCGTCGGTGGTATCCCACCCGTTGGCGATAGGCACACTGGACGAACTGCCGGCCTTCGACGTGACGCAGGGCCGGTTCCCGCTGGTCCGCGAGGCGACACGCCGCATGAAAGCCGATCTGGGCGAGGAAGTCGCCTTGTACGGGCTCATCACAGGTCCGTTCACGTTGACGTCGCACCTGCGCGGAAGCCAGTTGTTCCTGGACATGATGACCGAACCGGACACGGCCAAGTCGATCATGGCGTTCTGCACGGACGTGGCGAAGAAGACGGCCGACTTCTATCTGGAAGAAGGCGTGGACGTGATTGCGGTGGTGGACCCGATGACAAGCCAGATCTCGCCGCAGCATTTCGATGAGTTTGTGGCTCCGTATTTGAACGAAGTGTTCTCTCATGTGAAACGGCGTGGCGCGTTTTCGTCGTTGTTCGTGTGCGGCGACGCCACACGCAACCTCGAAGCCATGTGCCGTACGACGTGCGACAACGTGTCCATCGATGAGAACATCCCGCTGGATCTGCTCCGCAACCTGAGCGAGAAGTATGGCAAGTCCTTCGGCGGCAACCTGAGACTGACCACGGTGCTGTTGCTGGGCAAACGTAGCGACGCCATGCTCGACGCCATCAACTGCATCGACATCGGCGGATCGCGCGGATTCATCCTGGCGCCGGGGTGCGACCTTCCCTACGGCACGCCCGAGGACAACCTCCAGGCCGTGGCCGAGATGGTCCGCAACGACTATCAACGCCAGATTGCGCGCACATCGGTTCAGGTCACGGAGATGGAGTCTTTCGATGACTTGGTGTTGCCGGACTACCCTAATGAAGAGACGGTGATCCTGGACGTGATCACCTTGGATTCGTCGGCCTGCGCACCCTGTCTGTACATGCTGGACGCGGCCATCAAGGCGTCCGAGAAGTCCCAGGCGCCGGTGACGGTTCGCGAACATAAGATCAAGAGCCGCGAGGGCATCGGGTACATGTGCCGCCTGGGCGCGAAGAGCATTCCCACCATCTGCGTCGACGGCGAAGTGAAGTTTGCGTCGGTGATACCGGACACGGATACATTGATGAAGATCATTGACGAGCGGCACGCGGAGAAGACCAAAGGATGATACCGGTCTGTCTGGTGACGGGATTCCTCGGAAGCGGGAAGACCACCTTCCTGCGCCGCATCATCGCGCGTCACCCTAACGACAAGATCGTGTACCTGGTCAACGAATTCTCGCCCATCGATGTGGACGGACACGTGCTGGCGTCGGAGACGGGCGACCTGGTGGCCTTGCCGGGCGGCAGCGTGTTCTGCACGTGCATCGTGACCGAGTTCATCAACGTATTGACCAACATCCCCAAGCGGTTTGCGTCGGACGACGCCCCCATCCATGGCGTGGTGATCGAGGCGAGCGGCATCGCGAACCCCATGGTCGTGCAGAAGATGCTCCGCGAGACCAGACTGGACGAGGTCTACGAACTGAGCATGGTCGTTAGCATCGTGGACCCCGAGACCTTTCCCGAACTGGTGAAGATGCTGCCCAACGTGGCCGCCCAGGTGCAGGCCAGCGACACGGTCATCGTGAATAGGGTGGACCTGCACAACGAGGAAACCATTGGGCGCGCGGAAGCCGAGGTCCGCGCCATACGGCCGGACGCACAGATCGTGCGCGCCACCCAATGCCAGGTGGACCTGGACCTGTTCGGTCCGCCCGCGTCACGCGATCTCGACGGCGAGTACGCGTCGTGTGTGGACCCCAACTACGCCCGGTTGAGTGTGCATCTCAAGGGCGTGATCGACGTGGACCGGTTGCGGGCGCTGCTGGACGAGTTGGGAACGGACCTGTACCGGATGAAGGGATTCGCACGAGTCGTCGGCCGGGCCGGGATCGACGGCCGAATGGCGTTCTTGGACTACTCGTCGGCGGGGCTTGCGGTGCGCGACGCGGCCGACCCGAACGAGGAGCCGGTCCTGGCGTTCATCGTGGCCGGGACCGCGCAGAACCGCGGGTGGGCGGTCATTGACCGCATCAAGGCGGGCGAAATCGACGCGAACGGACCGTCCCCGTGAAATCGCGCGACAATCTCCTGTTCGGTGTCGGGCTCGCGGTTCTCTTGGCCGCGGGCGCGGTCACCGTGTGGAAGGACTGGCAACGCAAGCATCCGCCCGACACCGGCGGGGGGGAAATCCGGTTCGGGTTCATCGACAAGACGGGGGAGATCGTCATCCTCGCGCAGTACGAACTCGCCAACGGCTTCAGCGAAGGGTTGGCGTCCGTGCGGATTTCGTTTCGCACGGGCTTCATCGACACCCAGGGCAACCTGGTCATCCCACCGCAATACAGCGACGCGGGGGCCTTCTCCGAAGGGTTGGCGGCGGCTCAGATTGACGGCAAGATAGGCTTCATCGACAAGGAAGGCATGCTGGTGATCCCCGCCCAATTCGACCGGGCGGGCGTGTTCTCCCAGGGCACGGCCCCGGTTGCGCTGGATGGCCGGTATGGGTACATCGACAGCACCGGCGACTGGGCCATCGAACCGCGGTACGAGCATGCGTTGCCGTTCACTGAGGGCCTGGGGTGCGTGGTCATTGACGACCGATGCGGCTACATCGACGCGTCGGCCAACGTCGTCATCGAACCGCGGTTTGAGGAAGCCGGCCAGTTTGCCAATGATCGCGCCTTCGTGAAGATCGACGGACAATGCACCTTTATCGACCGTAGCGGCGCCGTCGTCACCGAGCAGCGATTCAATGGCGTGCAACCGTCGGCGGGAGACTTGACGCCGGTGCTGGTGGACCGTCTCTGGGGGTACGCGGACGGAGACGGCGTCGTCCGAATCCAGCCCGGTTACGAGGACGCGGGGCCCTTCCGGGAAGGCCTGGCCCCGGTGAAGATCGGTGCGGCCTACGGTTACATCGACGAGACGGGAACCGTGGTCATCGAACCAATGTTCGACAAGGCGTATGGGTTCCGCGACGGGTTGGCGCGGGTGCGCATTCGCAAACGGTGAGGGCGCCCTGGTTCGCCCCTCTCGTGCCGCCGCATGAACAGAAGGAAGCCCACATGAATCAGGAACGCCAAATGCTTCAGCATTTCCTTGCCGCGATCGCCTATCGCACCCAAAAAGCGCTCCGAAACGCACCGCCTGAATTTGCCCCATTCCGAGCCGCCCCCGGTATCCGCACGCCTCATGAGATCGTATGCCACATGACAAGCGTGCTGGGCTACGCACGCACGTTCCTGATTGGCGGCACGTGGTGGCCGGACATGGTGGAAGATTTCGACGCAGAAGTCGATCGGCTCCATACGGTGCTCACCAGTCTCAGCGAACATCTGGCGAGTGACACGCCCCTTCAGGACGTGACCCCCAAACGGCTGCTTCAAGGTCCGCTCGCCGACTCCATGAGCCATGCCGGACAACTCGCCATGCTGCGCCGGTTCTTCGGTTCCCCCATTCCCCCCGAGAACTTCGTCATGGCCGACATCCGCGCGGACAACACGGGCCCCACACAGCCCGAACCGGCCAGTCCCGACGAAGCATGGTTCGACGCCGAGGGGAATCCGCAGGAGTGAGGGGTGCCGCGGAGGATATCAACAGAAGCCAAACAAACGGAAACGGGGCTTCGGGCACGGGTTGGAACCGGATGGGCCGAAGCGTATCTTCCAATCCCCGGAAAGCCGTGGTACCATGAGGATGGAGACTGGGAGAAGGAATAATGACGTACAAAGGCCACGTCCAGAACGGCGTAGTTGTACTGGATGACCCCGTGAATCTGGCAGATGGCGCACGTGTGCGCATCGAGGTCGTCCAGGAAGCGCAATCGGAGGCCTTGCACCCGGAGATCCTGCGCTTCACAGGTGTGCTGCCGCCGGACATCGACGCGCGCGCCGAATATGCTGACGGCGTCGCGAAGAAACACGCATGAAGGTTATGTTCGACACGAACATCCTTCTGGACGTCTTCCAGAATCGCCAGCCCCACTATGCGGACTCGGCTGGGTGTCTCAACAAGGCAATCCACGGGGACATCGAGGGCTACATTCCCGCGCACGTGTTGACTACGTTCTACTATGTGCTGAAGAAACACCGCGACGCGCAGACGGCGCGGGATGCCGTGACTTGGCTGTTGGAGCGTCTCAGAGTGGCTTCGTGCGACCATGCGGTGCTCGAGGAAGCCTGCCGGTGCGAGATGTCCGATTATGAAGACGCCGTTGTGGCGGCATCGGCCCAGCAGGCAGGGTGTACACACATCCTAACACGCAACGCCAGCGATTTCGCCAAGTCGCCCGTTCCTGTCGTCAGCCCCCCAGATCTGCTTGGGCAACTCACGAACTCCTGAAGCATGCCCGGCAAGCTGCGCGCCATGCGCCGCAAGTCCCCAGCTTGCAGCACACACCAGCCTTTCAGTACAGTCGATTCCCGTAACAAGCCGGCTTCTCACCGAATTCTTCTGAATCCGGAGAACACGCCGGCACAACAACACCGTCGGGGAGTGGAACGTCATGGTTCGGTTGGGACTCATCGGTCTGGGTGGTATTGGAAACTGTCACGCCATGGCCATCGCCAGGCTCAAGAACTGCAAGATCGTCGCGGGAGCGGACCTGCTTCCGAAAGCGCGCAAGGCGTTCGCCGCCAAATATCCGGACGTGGCGATCTACAAAGACCACACGTCGCTCCTGAAAGAGGCCGACATCGACGCGGCCCTGGTTTGCATTGAGACGCTGTACCACAAGAACGTCGGCATCGACGTGATGCGGAGCGGCCGGCCGGTTCTGTGCGAGAAACCCATGGCGCGCACGGTCGCCGACGCCAAGCGCATGCTGGACGCGTCCGACAAGACCGGGCAACTCCTCATGATTGCCCAATGCCGCCGGTACGACAAAGACTGGGGCCGGTTCGCCAAGATGGTGAAGGACGGCACCCTCGGACGACCGTTGCTGTGGCGTAGCGTGGCCGGTGGACCCGGACCGGGCAGTTGGTACATGGACGACAAGATCGGCGGGGGGCCGCTGCTGGACGGCGCAGTACACAACTACGACTTCGCGAACCTTATCTTCGGCAAACCGGAAAGCGTGATCGCCACCGAGATCAAGCTGACAAAGCGCAGCGCCGTGGACACGGCGTCGGCCGTGGTCCAGTACGCGAAAGGCGACCAGTTGATGATGAGCTGGTCGTGGGGCGTGGCGCAGGGCGGCGGTACGGGCGATGTGCTGGGTCCGAAAGCGTCGTTGCTGTTCGGCCCCGGCGACATGAAGCCCGAAGGCGACGAAGGCGGCTACGGATACTACCGGGTGTCGCCCCTTGGCAAGAAACCGAGGCTCATCCGCTTCAAGTACGACTTCCTCGACATGTACACCCAACAGGCCCGGCATTTCGCCGAATGCGTGAAGGGCAAGGCCAAATGCCTGTCGCCGGGGACGGAGGCCATCAAAGGGGTGGCCGTGGCGGAAGCCATTCTGAAGGCGGCGCGCAAAGGCGGAACATGCAAGGTTAAATGGTAGGGGAACATCATGGAACTTGGAATCAGTCAACTCATTCTCAACCGGCCCACGTGCGGCGCGGTGTTTACGGAAGCGGCGGCGGCGGGATACAAAGCCGTCGAACTGGTCATGCGACGCGAAGGCGAGCTGACGCTGAACCTCGATGAGGACGGCGCCAAACGGATCGTCGAGCAGGCCAACGCGGCCGGCGTCAAGCTGGTGTCCATGTGCCACAGCCATTGCACCGGCAACCTGCTGGACAGTGGCGAGGCCCAAGCCACCAGCATCGAAGAGACCATCATTGCGCTGGGAATCGCCAAGTCCATGGGCATCGAATGCACCTTGCACACACTGGGCGGGCTCAGGCCCGATCTCTACTACGACGACGCTTACCGGAACGGGATCGAATCGCTGAAAGCGATCGCGCCTCATGCGGAAGAACTGGGCGTAACGTTGGCCGTGGAGTTCGTGTGGAACGGGTTCCTTTTCAGCCCGGTTGAGATGAAGAACTTCCTGGACGAGGTGGGCAGCGACCGAATCGGGTTCTATTTCGATCCCGGCAACATGGCCGTGTTCCAGTACCCACACCATTGGGTCCGCGCCACGGGTCGTCACGTGAAGATGGTTCATCTGAAGGACTGGAAAGGCCACGCGTTGAACGGAGAGTGGACGGCGCTCCTGGAAGGCGAAGTCGACTTCCCGGCCGTGATGCGCGAGTTGAAGGCCGCCGGATACGCCGGGCCCCTCATCAGTGAAGTCGAACCGGGCCTGGCGTCGCTGGAAGATACCATCGCGGCTATGCGCACGATCGCCGAGATGGGCTAGAATCGGCGGCGCGCCTCAGAGGCCGAAGAGCCCGCGGGCGAAGGCTTCCGAGAACGGTTGCCCCGGTTCGTAGCCGCGCACCCATTCGCCATCGATGACGAGATAGGGGACGCCCAGCTTGCCGGTCTTCTGCTTCAATTCCTCGCCATAGGCGGGGTTGTCTCTGATGTCCCGGTTCTCGTACTCGATGCCGTTCGCGTCCATGAACGCTTTCAAGAGTTGGCAATCGCCGCAGAGTTTCCCCGAATAGACAATGACCTGTTTGGACATGACGTGCTCCTGTCTTCGTATTCGTTTCCTCGTAGTCTAACAAACGCGGAGTGCCGATCCATCCCTGCCGAAGGCCAAGTGGCAAATCCGGTCCACCGCAATGTATCGTTGTGCCTACCAATACGAACCGGCCACCGGACCAGGGAGGAACTATGGCGTACTCTGGAGTGATGGACGATATCCGCCGTGCCGTGGCGCTGCAACGTCCGGAGCGGCTGCCCGTGTTCGTGTGCAGCGAGGAGATGGACGTCCGCGTCTGCGGCAGCCGTTACGACCGGTACAACTCGGACGCGGCCGAGATGGCGCGCGTGCAGATCGAGGCGATCGAACGGTTCGACTACGACTGGGCGTGGCTCCAGGTCGACGACTGCCTGGAGTTTGAGCCCCTGGGCATAGGAGTGAAAGGCGAAGGCGATATTCTCCCCGCCACCTGCGAATACCTCCCCATCACGGACGCGTCGCTCGCCGACCTTCGGCAACACGGGTACCGCGTAGAGGGCCGTATGCAGGTGCTCCTGGATGCCATCGCCGCCGTGAAGGACCATTTCGGCGACACGGTGTGCGTTACCGGACGGACCGCCGCGCCCTTCAGTTCCGTGGCGCTGGCGTTCGGTCTGGACGACACCGTGACGATGCCCTACACCCAGCCCGATTTCCTCCGGGAAGCCCTTGTCGTCTTCGAGGAGTACCAAACGCAGTTTGGACTCGACCAACTGAAGGCCGGCGCCGATGCGATCTGGTTCGGCGACTGCAATGCCTCGGGCCACCTCATCAGCCCGGACACCTACCGCGAATTTGCCATGGAACCCGCGCGCCGCGTGAGCGCCGCCTACCAGGAGGCCGACGGCATTGTCATCTACCACGCCAGTGAGGAATTGCCCGGCTGTCTCGACCTGCAGGCGGACGCGGGGTTTTCCATCTTGAGTGTGGGCCCCGGGCTGGACATGGAGACCGCGCGCGCGACGGTGGCAGGCCGGGTATGCCTGTCAGGGAATGTCGACCCCATTCACACCCTCGCGAACGGGACGCCCGACGCCGTGCGGGCCGAGGTCGAACGAATCGTGACCCGCATCAGTTGCCACGGCAGCCACGTAATGAACTCAGGCGAGATGGTGCCGCGCCACACGCCCGAGGTAAACGTGGAGACCTTCGTCGAGACCGCGCGCAACCAGTGGGCGGATTCGGCGCAGCAGCAGTAGCACCTGGACCACCCGGGCCCCAGCCCTACTCCTTCTTCGCCCGAACCCAGAGTTGCAGGTCGAGCAACGTCTGGGGCTCTCCGGCGTCGGCGGAAGGCGACAAGACGATAGCGTTCTCCCCACGCTTCACAATTCCCGCGGCAACGGCACAGCTCATCCACGTGTCCGACACTGACACATCCGCCAGAGCCTCGCCGTTCATGGTCACAGCAATCGATTTGGGCGCGGTCTTGTACCGCAGCTTCAACGTGACCTGGCGGTCGGGTGCGATGGCTTCACCCACGCAAAGCGTGATGGCCTCAGCTTCGCCGGCTTCCAGCGTCCGGGGATGGCCCGGCTCGACGATGTCGCGGTTCATGAACCCTTCGCCGCCTTCGTACCAGAAGGACAGACTGCCGTAGCCGCGGGTGGCGGTGGTGAAGACCTTGTCGAGCGGGGCGATGGTAGCCGGCTCGCCCAGTTCGTTCCACAACGGGCTCGCGGGGTTGAAGAAGTTGAACATGTACACGCTGTCGGCTCCGGAGTCCCACACGTTCGCGGCACGTCCGCGATAGCACTCCGTGCTGGCGCGGACCTTCTTGGCATCCGCGTCTTTGAACCGAGACTCGCTGATGCATGCCCAGACCGGCACATTATGTTCATGGGCGAGAGCCACGGACGTTTCCCACGGATTGAGCCGGAAATACCCGCTCACCGTCATGATGTCGATGAGATCGTCCTCCATCCACCGCACCACGTCGAATCCGACAAGCTTGCAGAACTCCACAGAGTCGGGAACGCGCACGGAGATCAGGATGGGCCGCCCGCGTTTGGCGCCCACCTCGTCGGCCATGGTCCGAACCCGGCGGATGAGGTCCGTCATCATGCCCAGCTCTTCCTCACTGGCCGGCTTGCCCATGGACGGGTTCCGGAAGTAGTTGAGATGGCGGAAGAAATCGAGTTGTACGCCGTCGACATCGTAGTTCTGACATACCTCTTCGATGAATCCAAACGCCAAATCCCGCACCTCTTGGTGACCGAAGTCGACAGCCGTCCACCCCCCGTTGAGAGGACGCTTCTCCTTGGTTCCCAGCAGCCATTCGGGATGTTCTTGCTTGATGGGCGGGAAGAGATGGGGCGAGTACCACGCACCCCACGCATCATGCACGTCGTTCATGCGCATGGACCAGAACACTTCAACGTCGTTCTCGCGGCACCAGTCGACGACGATCTCGAGGGAATCCGTGCCTTGATCGATGAA